>CAYXVP010000001.1:0-22298 GCA_964468305.1 uncultured Anaerolinea sp.
CGGCGACAGCTCCTCGCCGCGATGACTGCCGCCAGAGCCGCGCGTCACGGAGCGTCGCCAGCGGCACGGCCGGGGTCCCGGCAATGCGCCGGCGACGCAGGGTCGCCAGCGCCGCCGCGGCGAGTGTCACGGCGCAGACCGCCCCGACCAGCGTCGTCATCGTGAGCCCGCCCGGCAGGACGCTGGCGGCCAGCGCGACGACGACGATCGCCGCGAGGGACAGGCTGAAGCTGAGCCCAGCCCGATCGACGACGTCGAGCTCGCCCCGCGGGAATGCGATCAGGCTCACGGCGTAGCCGGGCAGGACCAACGTCGCCACGAGCCCCGCCGGCAGTCGTAACGGCAGCGCCGCGTCGAGCGTGACGAGCAGGACCGCGAACGCGGTGCCAAGGGTCAGGAGCAGGACGTCGATGTTGTCCGGCCATGCCACCGCAGCGCCCGCGGGCGCAGGCGGCTCGGCAACCGGCGCGAGAGATGCCAGGCTCTCAACCGGAGCGGGAGGCGCCTCCTTGATCCAACCTGGAGGCGCCGCCCCTATTGGAGCCACCCCCCGGGGTCCTTCGACGCGGGCTGCCGGCCCGGGTGCTTCGACCGGGCCCGCAGTCGGCGCCTCTTTGACCCGGACGGCGGGCGCCGGCTGCTCGATCGGCGCGGGAGGACCGGGCGTCTTCGCCCGGGTTCGGCGCGACCTTCCCTTGGGCGGTGCCACCTCCTCCGGGGGCGTGGCCGGCGCCCCTGCGGCGTCCGGCACGGCCGGCGGCATCTCGCGGGCTGGCTCAGGAGGCGACGCAGCCTTCGCCGGCGGGCTCGGATACCGACGCCGCCGCGACGGCGGGGCGCCGCTCGTCGAGCCGGCGGCGGGCTTGCCCGTGCGACGTGATCGGGGCTTGTCCGGCTTCTTTCCCGTCATGGGTCAGGGCTGGTGAGGGGCGCGTCTTTGTCGACCCTGAACCGCCTCTGTACCATGCTCGCCCACGGCGAGCCAGACCATCGCTGCACGAGCACGAGTATCGGGGAAAGGGGCTTCATCTGAGCGCGCCAGCGGTTGATGGATCCTCGCGTCCAGCCGTGCTCGCCCTGGTCCAGTTCTACCCGCCCGCGTACCTCGCCGGTGGTCCAACCAGGAGCGTGCCGCGCATCGTCGAGCTGCTTCGCGACGAGTTCGCGTTCTCGATCGTGACCCGCGACCGTGACCTGGGCCGCTCCGAGCGGCTCCCCGGCGTGACGGCCGACCGCTGGGTCGACGTGGGTGGTGCTCGATGCCTCTACGTGTCTTGCCGGCGTGTCTTCCTCGGCGGTGTGATCGCCTCGCTCCGGGCGACGCGCCACGACGTGCTGTACCTGAACGGCGTGTTCTCGCTCGCGTTCAGCGTGATCCCGCTCGTGTGCCGCAAGGCCGGGCTCGTCCCGCGTTGCGGACTCGTCGTCGCGCCTCGCGGCGAGCTCGACCGGACGGCGCTCGCGATCAAGGGGTGGCGCAAGCGGATGGTCCTCTTGCTTGCGCGTCGCCTCCGCCTGTTCGAGGGCGCGACCTGGCATGCGGCAACCGCCGCCGAGGTCGGCGCCATCAAGGCCGCGATCGGCCCTTCCGCGCAGGCACTGGTCGCGCGCGACATCCCGATGGCGCGAGGGGCGCCCGAGCCCGATGGTGCCCGCGCTCGCCCGACCCGCCCGGCCAAGGCTCCGGGGACGCTCGAGCTCGTCTTCCTCGGTCGGATCGCCCGGATGAAGAACCTGGACTTCGCGATCTCGGTGCTGCGCAGCGTCCGTGGAAACGTGCACTTCGGCGTCTTCGGCCCGATTGAGGACCAGGCGTATTGGACGTCGTGTCGGCGGCTTGCCGAGGGCCTTCCTCAGAACGTCGTGATGCGCTACGGCGGCGTCGTCGCGCCGGACGCGGTCGCCAGCGTTCTCGGGCGATATCACCTGTTCTTTCAGCCGTCGCAGGCGGAGAGCTTCGGGCATGCGATCACCGAGGCCATGCATGCCGGCTGCCCCGTGCTGATCAGCGACCAGACGCCATGGCGCGAGCTCGAGGCGAAACGTGCCGGCTGGGATCTGCCACTGTCTCGACCTGATCGCTTCACCGACGTCATCGGCCGCTGCGTAGACATGACCCAGGGCGAGCTCGAGACCTGGTCTGCGGGCGCTCGCGCCTACGCGGCCGAGATCGCCGCCGACCCCGGGCTTGACGCCGACTACCGTCTGGTCTTCAGGGCAGCGCTGCCCCCGACCAATCCCGCCCTCCTGGCAACGCGGAGCCAGACGCCTTCGCCATGATCAGCAACCCGCTCGTGCCGCCGCGAGCAACTCGAGGAGCAAGCCCGACATGAGTCGGATCCTGGTCACCGGCGCCCTCGGCGCGATCGGCACGCCGCTCACGCGGGAGCTGCTCGAGCGCGGGCACGAGGTGCATGGCTGCGACGTCCGGAACGCCGAACGCGAGCACTACGATCGGTGTGACGTCGCGGACTATCGAGAGCTCGAGTACATCCTCGACGAGAACGACTTCGACTACATCTACCACACCGCCGCCGAATTCGGCCGCAACAACGGCGAGCGCAACTACGAGGCGCTGTGGCGGACCAACGCCATCGGGACCAAGAACGTCCTCCGGCTCCAGGAACAGCGTCGGTTCCGGCTGATCATGTTCTCGAGCAGCGAGGTGTACGGCGACTGGCCGGAGCTCATGACGGAGGACGTGCTCGACACCCAGCCCATCAAACAGATGAATGACTACGCGATCTCGAAGTGGGTCAACGAGCTGCAGGTCCTCAACTCCGCAGCGCGCTTCGGGACGGAGACCGTTCGCGTCCGCCTGTTCAACACCTACGGGCCCGGCGAGTACTACACGCCCTATCGGAGCGTCATCTGCCTGTTCGTGTACCGGGCGCTCCACGACCTGCCGTACTCGGTGTACCTCGGCCACCATCGAACGAGCACCTACATCGACGATTGCATCCGGACGCTCGCCAACATCGCCGACAACTTCGTTCCCGGCGAGGTCTACAACATCGCCGGCGACGAATACCACGACATCCGCTCGGTTTCCGATCTCATCCTGGCCAAGGCCGGCAGGGACGACAGGCTCGTCACCTACGTCCCCTTCGAAGAGCACAACACCCGGGACAAGCGCACGAGCGCGGAGAAGGCGCGCCGGGATCTGGGACATGCGCAGACGGTCGGGCTCGATGAGGGCCTGGATCGAACCATCCGCTGGCAGCGAGCGATCTATGGCATCGACTGATCGGGTCGCGGTCGTCGGCGCCGGCTACGTTGGGCTACCCCTCGCGCTGCTGCTCGCGCGGTCGGGCTGGGACGTCCTGGCCGTCGACACGGACCCGCGCAAGGTCGGCGGGATCAACGCTCGGACGCTCGCGCTCGACGAGGAGGACCTCCGCGCGTTGCTGGCCGCCCCCGAGGTCCGGGCGCACCTTAGAGCGGCCGCGGCGCCCGAGCCCTCCGACACCTTCGTGGTCGCCGTGCCGACACCAATCGACCACCGCAAGAAGATCGCCGACCTCGCCTACTTGGAGGCCGCGATCTCGTCGATCGTCCCCGTCGTGGCTCGGGGCAACCTCGTCATCGTCGAGTCGACGATCCCGCCCTTGACGATGCGCGACGTGGTCGCGCCGATTCTCCGAGAGTCGGGCCTGGAGCCCGGCATGGATCTCCTGCTGGCGCACTGTCCCGAGCGCGTGCTGCCCGGCAACACGCTGCACGAGATGGTCCACAACGACCGCCTCATCGGCGGCATGACGCCGGAGGCTTCGGAACGGGCGGCGGCGTTGTACCGGCGGTTCGTCGAGGGTGCGCTGCTGATCACGGATGACGTCACGGCGGAGCTCGCGAAGGTCGCCGAGAACAGCTTCCGCGACCTGAACATCGCGTTCGCGAACGAGCTGGCAGCCGTCGCCGAGGGCATCGGGGTGGACCCCCTCGCCGTGATCGGGCTGGCGAATCGCCACCCGCGGGTGAACATCCACCAGCCCGGGATCGGGGTCGGCGGCCACTGCCTGCCGCTCGATCCGTGGTTCATCAAGCAGGTCGACGCGGAGAACACGACCCTGATCTCGGCCGCCCGCGCGGTGAACGACCGCCAGCCCGCCCGCATCGCGGCAAGGATCCGGCACGCAGTTCGCGACATCCCGAATCCGGTCATCGCGGCGGTCGGGGCGACGTACAAGCCCAACGTCGGCGACATCCGCGAAAGCCCGGCGATCCGGGTGGTCGAGCTCCTTCGGGAGGATGGCTACGACGTCCGCCACGCCGATCCGCTGGTGGCGGGGATGGGCTACGAATCGCTCGCCGCGGCGGCTCGCGACGCGGACTGCCTGGCGATCCTCGTCGAGCACGACTCCGTCAGGCGCGACCTGGCTCTCGATCAGCCGGCAATCCTGGCGGGGATGCGGACGCCAACCCTCCTGCGCTTCTATGCCGGCCCGGCCGCGGCGGAAGGATCGGGACCGACCCGCAGCTGAGGCGGCGGCGCGGTCACAGCGGTACCTCGGCCCGCAGGGCCGCGACGATCCGCTCGGCGGCGTGCCCGTCGCCGTACGGGGAGCCACCGACGGTCATCCGCGCCCGCTCCGCCTCGTCCGTCAGGAGGCGCGTCGCCACCTCCAGGATCGTGGCGCCGTCCGTGCCCACCACCCGTGCCGAGCCGACGTCGATGGCCTCCGGCCGGTCGGTGTGGTCGCGCATGACGAGGACCGGGACGTGCAGCGCCGGTGCCTCCTCCTGGATGCCGCCGGAGTCGCTGAGGATGAGGACCGAGCGCTTCATCAGCTGGGCGAATGCGGGGTACTCGATGGGTGGGGTGAGGACGATACGAGGGTGCCCACTGAGGATGCGGCCGGCCATCTCCTGGACGACCGGATTCAGGTGCACTGGGAAGGCCACGACGATGTCGTCGACCCTGTCGGCCACGGCCCGAACCGCTCGCCCGATGTCCTCGAGCGGCGCGCCAAACGACTCGCGCCGGTGGGCGGTCACCAGGACCAGGCGCTTGTCCGCCGGCAGCCACTCGGGTGCGACCCATTCGTGGCGGTCGGAGGTGGCCCACAGCAGCGCGTCGATGACCGTGTTGCCGGTCATGAACACGTGGCTCGCCGGAACGCCCTCGGTCAGCAAGGTCTCGGCGGTGCGCGCGGTCGGCGCGAAATGCCAAGTGGTCAGCGAGCTCATGACGAGCCGATGGACTTCTTCGGGAAAGGGACTGAAGCGCTGGCCCGTCCGAACGCCCGCCTCGACGTGCCCGACCGGGATCTGGAGATAGAACGCTGCCAGCGCCGCACCGACGGCCGTGGAGGTGTCGCCCTGGACCAGCACCACGTCCGGGCGATGCTCCGCCAACGCGCCGTCGAACGCATCGATCGTGCGCGACAGGAAACCGGCCAAACCCGGCGCCACGCCCATGAGATGGAGGTCCAAATCCGGCTCGACCTCGAAGAATCCCGTGATCTGGTCGAGCATCTCGCGATGCTGCCCGGAGGAGCAGATGAACGTCTCGAACTCGTCCGGGCGGCGGCGCAGCTCGCGGACGATCGGCGCCATCTTGATGACTTCCGGACGCGTCCCGTAGACGACAAAGACCTTCATCCCGACTCCATGAGCGGCTTCGATGACCTGGGGCTGGTCATACTAGGGCCGTGCATTCCCTGGCCTCGAAGCCCGACTGCCGCGTGCCTGCGAGCGCCCGACGGGCATGAGAATTCTTGTCGTCCAGGAGACGGACTGGATCGATCGCAACCCCATCCTCCACCACCGCATGCTCGAGGCGCTCTCGATCGCGGGCGATGACATCACCGTCCTTGACTACGAGATCCTGTGGGGACGCCACGGCGTCCTGCCACTCTGGCAGCGTCGCCGCGTGTGGCGCGATGCGTCGAAGCTGCTGCCGGGCTCCCGGATCGTGGTCGTCCGACCCGGGATGCTGCGAATCCCAGGGATCGCCAGGGTTTCGTGGCTCGTGGCAACGTGGTTCGAGCTCCTTCGGTACCTGCGGGCAGGAACTCCTGACGTGATCGTCGCCTATGGAATCTCGAACGCCTTCCTCGCGGCACTGCTTGCCCGGCGCCGGCGCATCCCGTTCGTCTTCCATCTCTTCGACGCGCTCCACGCCATCGCCGAGCCACCGGCCCTGCGCCGGATTGCGGCGGTCGTGGAAGGCGCGGTCCTGCGCATGGCCGACCGAGTCGTGATCACCTACCGACCTCTGCGGCGGTATGTCGAGCGCATGGGCGTGCGGCCCGACGCCGTGGTCTTCATTCCGAGCGGCTTTTCGCGGAGAGAGGCGGATCCGGCGGCCCGGGCAACGACACGAGCACACTTGGGGATTCGCGACGACGAGGTCGTGTTGCTCTTCATCGGCTGGCTGTACCGGCACAGCGGTCTGGCCGAGATCGCGCGCGAGCTGGCTCGCGACCCGGTCGGGTACGCAAAGTTCAGGCTTGTCATCGTTGGCGACGGCGACCTGAGTGCAACGCTCCACGAGATCAAGGCCACGCACGGTCTCGGCAACCGGCTGATCCTCACCGGGCGACGGCCCGCCGCCGAGATGCCCGCGTTCATCGCTGCGGCAGACCTGTGCCTGCTGACGTCGACACCCGACAGGGCGATGCGCTACATCGTGCCGTCGAAGGTCGATGCCTATCTCGAGCTTGGCAAGCCGGTGGTCTCGACGCGGCTTGAAGGGATGGTCGCCGAGCTCCGCGATGTCGGCGGTATCGTCTGGGTCGACAGTCCCCGCGATGCGCTGCCGCAGATCGAGCGCCTGTTGTCAGGGCCCGAGGCGCCCGCGGACGTCCTGGCGAGGCTGTCGCGCGAATCGGCGACATATTCGGCGAGTCGTGAGACCTGGGAGGCGGTGACGGAACGATTTCGGGCGGTACTCGCACAAGCCGCGGCGCGCTGAGGCGCGCGAAGCCTTGACTCAGCCATCGATGAGCGCGTCGCTCGTTGCCAGCGTTCTTGCCCGCGCGCGGGCGCCGCTGTACCGCAACGCCCTCGTTCTGCTCGGCAATTCCGGCGTGACCGCCGGGCTGGGCTTCGTCTTCTGGACCCTGGCCGCGCGGCTCTATGCGCCGGCGGAGGTGGGGCTCGCCTCCGCGGCGATCTCCTCGTCCCTGTTCATGGCGACGCTGTCGCAGCTCGGCCTGCCCTATGCCCTGGTGAGCTTCTCGCCGTCGGCCGGGGCGGGGCGCGCGGCATTCACCTGGACCGTAGTGCTCGTCGTCGCAGTCGGGAGCGCGATCGCCGGTGGAATCTTCATTGCGGGTCTGAACCTGTGGGCCCCGTCCCTCGAGCAGCTCGCCTCGCCGCCGGTGCTCGGCCTGGCCCTGATCGTGCTCGCCGGGGCGACCGGCACCTTCACCGTGCTCGTGTATGCAGCGATCGGCACGCGGGATGCACGGCCCGCGCTCGCCGGCGGCGTCACCCACGGGCTGGTGAAGACGGTCCTCCTCCTCGTTTTCGCCCTCGCCTTCGTGCCCGTCGGCATCCTCATCGTGCTCGCGTGGCTGCTTGGCACCGTCGCGGGCGTCCTGCTCCAGCTCTGGCTGCTCCGGACGCAGTTCACGCGGAAGGTGGACCTGCAGGTGCTCCGTCTCGGCAGTCTGGTGCGCTATGCCGCGGGCAACTACGTCGGCGATCTGGCCTGGAGTGCCCCGGGCCTGCTGTTCCCCCTGCTCGTCGTCGGCCTCCTCGGGGCGGAGGCGAACGCCTATTTCTACATCGCCTGGGCGATCGCGGGCCTCCTCGTTGGCATCCCCGCCGCGGTGGCGAGCTCGCTGCTCGCCGAGGGCAGCCACTCACGCGGCGAGACGACGGAGCACCTCCGTCGGGCTTTCGAGCTGACGCTGGCGCTCGTGATCCCCGCGATCGTCCTGTGCTGGGTCGCGGCGCCCCTGCTGCTCGGACTGTTCGGCGCTCCATATGCAGCCAACGGCGTCGAGACCCTCCGCCTGCTCAGCCTCGCGGCCCTGCCGCTCAGCATCAACATGCTCCATCTGACAGCGGCTCGGGTGGACCGAGATATCTCGCGGATCCTCGTCATCAGCGCTGCGAGCGGACTCGGGGCGCTGATCCTCGCCGCGGTGCTCGGGCCGGCCCAGGGCGCCACCGGGATCGCCCTTGCCTACCTCGTCGCCCATGGCGTGCTCGCCATCACGCTCACCGCGGAGTGGTGGCTTCGCGGAAGAGCGGCCGCGTGATGGGATCGCCGGCGGCCACGCCGCCTCCCGGTCACCGATCGAAGGGCGCGAGCGGCCGATCGCGATAGACCTGCGCCTCGCCGTTGTCGTACACGAGGTTTCGGGAGCCCAGCGGGGGCATGGTCGCGCCGAGCCGGGCGCTGTTCAGACGGATGACGTCGGAGACGAGGAACGATCGGGTCGCGAGTCCAACGGCGGCGATGTCCCACTGATTCGAAAGGTTCCTGTTTCCGACCACCAGCTCGAACGCGGAGGTCAGGCGGTCATCCGGCCCGACCCAGATGTCGGTGCCAGTCTGCGAGGCGTCGGCCCACTGCATTCCCTGGAGCTCGTCCGGGGAATAGAAGAACCACTTGTTGGAAACCACCGGGTCGAGCGTGATCTTCAGCAGCGCGCTGACGACCGCGAGCGAGACGGTCGCCACGGCGACGGTGCGCAGCCACGGCCCGGGACGCCAGCGGGCGAGCACGATCGCAACGAGCGGGGTGGCGACCGTCGAAAAGACCGAGAACGCGCGGAGCTGGACGTTGCCCGTGAAGCTGCCCGTGCGATCGCTGACGATGCTCGCCGCTCCCTGGGCTGCGAACGCGGCGAACAGCAACCACAGAAGCCACAGGTTGGTCGACGCGACGCTGCGGCCGCGGAGCCACGATAGCCCCAGCCACAGCCAGATCAGGGCCGACGCCCCAAGGATGAGGAAATCGGCCATGCTGAGGAGCAGGTAGACCGACGGGCTCACCCACGCGCCGAGGACGCTCGCATAGGGGTTGATCCCGGCCCCGCCGCTCGTGACCAACGTGAGGAGTGCGCCGGGGATGGTGCTCAGCTCGCGCAGGCTCTCCTCGATTGGCGGATAGATGATCAGGATGAAGACGATGACGAGGATCCCCGCGGCGACGCTGATCCAGCCGAGGAGCCTCGCGGTCGACGACGCATGCTCCCGAACGACGGCGGGCCCGAAGCGGGCGAACCATGACGCGACGAGCGCCGTCGCGAGGGCGGCGACGAACGACATGCCGAACAGGGCGTTCGTCGCGATCAGGCTGTACGTCGTGATGAGCAGCAGGCCGACGTGGATGCCGAACCGGGCGGGATCGGCCCGCATCTTCAGGCTCCTGACCAGGAGCCAGAGCGTGATGAAGAGAAACGCGCGATCGAGCCGTTCGTGGCTGCCCCGGAGAACGGCGAACAGGTACTCCGGCACGAGCAGCAGCAACAGCGTGGCAAGGCTCGCGACCCGACCGCTGCCGGTCAGCTCGCGATACAGAGCCCAGGCCGGCAGCACGACGAGCGCCGACACGAGCGGATAGATCACCTGCTGAAGGGTGGGCACGTCCAGCCCCGTGAAGGCCAGGATCGCGGCCGAGACGACCTGGTAGCCGTAGCCATTGCCGTAGACCCGGGGCGCGTCCGGTGCCAGGTCGTGGTGGTCGATCACCGCGCGGATGGCGAGGGCGATCGAGCCGCTATCCGATTCAGCCCAGCGCCCGCCCGATCGCAGGCTGAAGTACAACCCGATCAGGAACGCCAGGCCCAGCAACGCGACGAGACTCTGTCTGCCGCCGCGCCAGGCCGCTGCGCTGGTCTCGGTCTCCGGGTCTGGCGTCGATTGGCTCATGGACGCAGGAGCCGGGAGGCCCAGGAAGCGGCGACGAAGGCCCCGCTCAGGAGCAGCCCGAGCGCGAGGATGAAGAGGTCGCCTGAGAGCCGCTGCGCAGCCAGAATCGCCACCGTACCGCCGTCGACGGCAGCCGCGACGGCGATCACCGATAGCGGCCCCGGCGCCTGGCTGTCCGCGATCGTCGCGCCGACGAACCAGTTGCCGCCGCTCGGCGGCGTCCAGAGCAAGCGCGCCGTGGCGGTCTTGTCGCTCGGAGCATCGACGAGAGTGGTGCCGATCGGCTGCATGTCGGCCCGAGCCTTACCGGCGAGGAACGTCACGCGGACAGCCGTCGCGTCCGTGTCGCCCGGATTCTCGACGCCTGCCCAGAGCTCCGTGGGTTCCTTCGCTCGAGCAGGGTCGCCCAATACCGCAACCGGGCCTGCGGCGGGCGCCGCCGGCGTCACGGACTCGGCGACGAACCCAGCCGCCGATCCATACCGCACGAGGTACGGCCCCGGAGCCAGGCCCGCGGCCCAGGGCGCCTTCGGGGCCGGATCCCGGAGGTTCAGGAGGAACCGGAAGCCGTCCGCCGTGGCGCGCAGATCCGTGGCGGCGGCGTGCGGCAGCTGCTGGACGCCGGTCGCGAGTCTGTCGAACATCGCCACGAGATCGTCCGGGGCGAACGGCGCCGGGTTGCTGTCGAGCAAGGCGCCGAGGTCGCTCCAGCTCTGCCGGTCATGGGGCGGCACGATTCCCGTCTCGGCGGGGAAGTCACCGACTCGACCGACGAAGACCCCGGTGCCCGTGGCGAGGATGGCCTGGCCATCTACCACGGACAGTTCCGCGACGAATGCGCCGTCGCGGAGCAGCGTCCAGTCGTCGATGCCGTCACCGGCGATGCTGGCATATCGAATCTCCTCGCCAGCACCGACGTTCCACACGCCGCCCTGTGCGCCGACGAGGTGCAGGCGCAGGTCGACGGGGCTCAGGAAGAGCCTTGGCGCCCGCCCGCGAAGGTCGAAGGCGTATTCGCCTCGGTACCCGGCAGCGATCCGCAAGAACAGGCCCACCGGTGGGCTGGCATCAATGCCAGTCAGGTAGCGCCGGGCCAGGACGTCGTCGCCGGACGACACCGAGTACTGGCTGATGCCCTCGGCCGCCGAGAAGGGCTGGGCCACCTCGACAAACGTCGCGGCATCCCATTGCTGACCGACGACCCAGCCGGGTAGCTCCGGGGCCGGAACCGCTCGGACGGAGAACTCTGGAAACGCGATCGTGTCGTTCACGGCCTGATGGCCCACGAGGCTCAGCGCGTAGGTCCAGCTGTTGTCATGCCGCCGGCCCCATGAGTACTCGATCGTGTTGATCTGGTGCTCATTCCGTAGCGGCGCGAGGACCTCCTCGGGCAAGGTCGTTTGGACGCGGACGCTCAGGTCGGGCCGGCCGTCGCCGACCCCGGCGAGGTCGTAGAAGGCGAACGGGCTGACGAAGTCCGGCGCGGTCGTGGCGCCCTCCGGGATCCGCGTGATCGACTGGATCGCGGAGCTTCCGGGGTTGCCCACGGAAGCGACGAACTCGCCGATCTGGACGATCCGGCCGGTTGACCAATCGACGTCGATCGGCGGTGCGCTCACCCCGAACGACTTCTCGTAGTGCGCCGCAAAATCCTCCGGCAGGGATGCCGCGAGGTAGGGCCAGAACAGGCTGCCCGTGATCGGTACCTCGTCATCCTCGGGGTTGCTCGTGATCTCCGTCCGGACGTAGGTGCTCAGGGCGGGGTCCTCGGGAAGCGGTGGTTCGAACTGGCGCCACTCCAGGTCAGGACGTCCATCGTGATCGGCGTCACGCACGTGGATCTCGAAGTCCGGGCTGCCGTCGTTCCGGAGCACATCCAGGAACCCCTCCGACCAGAACGACGCCCGCACCGAGCCGTCGACCCGGATGTCGAGGTTGAAGCTCGGTCGACCCCCGGTCGACCACGCACCATCGAGACTGGTCACGCTGACCGTCGGCCGGCCCCCGTGTTCCAACGCCTTGGGGATCCCGGCGACGAACGCGAAGCTGACCCGGCCGTCGCCATCGCCGTCGTCGTACAGGTCGGCCGTCCGTCCGCCACCCGGTCCGTCGTGGAAGTCGACGAGCAGCGCAACGCCATTGCCCGGGCCGGGCTCGAACAGCCATACCGCGTTCGTCTGGTCGAGCTGTGCTCTCGCGTCGACCCCGCTCCGGACCCCGGCGCGCGGATATACGACGATGCGGTCGTCCGCCGTGGCATACCCGGGCTTGCAGTCGAGCACGACCGCCGCCCCTTGCAGGCTCGCGCTGCAACGGTTGGCGATCGGTGCCGCGGCGAGCGGTTGTATGGCGGCCGCCGGGGTCGTCCAGGCGAGGCCGAGGAGCAACGGGGCAAGGCCGAGGGCGCGGCGGCCAGGCGATCTCAACCGAAGGTCTCACCCAAGGGCAGGCCATGGTAGGTCACCGCACTGCCCGTGAAGCCAACAGAGCGGGGAGCACGCCGAGGTCGGCGGAGCTCACCCGGATCCAGCGAGGCGCCGGCGCCTAGGCCGAGTCGGAGCTGCTGCTCAGTGCCTCCGCGACGACCCGCAGCTGCGTCTCGAGGTCCAGAAAGATCCCGCGCATGACGTGCAGAAGGATGGCGGTGAACAGACCGATCGAGCCGACGATGACAAGGAGCACCGTGAGGAGGGCGTAGCCGGCGGCCAGCACCGCCGTCCGCTGGTATGTGTCCACAACGATGAAGCCGAGCACCAACCCGGCAAGCAGGAGGAACGTGCTCGGCAGCCCGAAGAAGAGCAACGGGCGAAACCGAGCCGCGAGGCCCAACAGGCCGTCCAGAACCTGCAGGCCGTAGGACACGACGTTCCGCTTTGCGGGGTCGTCGTAGCGCGCGGTGATCGGGATCTCGCGATGGCGAAGGCCGAGCATCCCGGACATGAATTGCATCTCGAATTCGACACTGAAGCCGTGGCTCTTGAAGGTGAACGCCTCGATTGCAGCGCGTCCGAACGCACGGAAGCCACTCAGCGAGTCCGTCATGGGCTGGCCGGAGAAGATGCTGGAGCCGAGCGTCAGCACGCGCATGCCAATAGACCGCACGGCCGGCACGTGTCCCCTGGCGGCGTGCAGGAATCGTGATCCGGATGTCACGTCAGCGGCACCGCTGCGAATCGGCTCGATGAGCTCCAGGATCTCGTGCGGATCGTGCTGCCAGTCGCCGTCCATGAGCACGAGAATCGACACATTCTTCTCGCGGGCGATCTTGAACGCGACGTTCACCGCCGCGGCCTTGCCGCCGTTCTCTTCGCGGCGCTCGACCGTCGCGCCGGCGGCCGTCGCGATGGCTGACGTTCGATCGGTCGAGCCGTCGTCGATGACGAGGCAGTCGAAGCCGAGAAGTCGCACCTCGTGGACGACGCTCCCGATGAAGCGCTCCTCGTTGAGCGCCGGGATGGCGACGAGGACAGGTGCGTCCACGGGCAGGGGCGTCGTCGGCCCGAAGACGGGCGTCAGTGTCCGTTCGCTCCGGGACGGGGACGCGACGGCGACCACGACTAGAAGCTGTTGAGGATGCGGGCCACGCCGGCGACGGCGAGGAGCACCGACTGCAACCCGAGCGGGGCGATCCCGACGTTCAGCGCGGCGGAGAGCCGAGACTGCCGCTCCGAATCCTGGTTGGAGGCAACTGCCTTCGCGAAGACCAGCACGAAGAGGGTCAGCAGCGCTGCCAGCATCGGGGCGGCCGCGCCTGCCTGACTCATGGCCCCCCCGGCCACGGGCGAAGCAAAGACGCTCACTGTCCCCCCTGACCTTCCAACGCGAAACGACGCCGCCTCCGCCGCGATGCGCCGAACATCGATCGCGTCAGATCCGAGGCGCAAATTTTCGTAGTACCCAAGTACTACGTCAACCGTTCCCAACCTCTCCTATCGGCCCACTGGTGCGTGCTTGCAACGGCGGGGCAGTTTCGTGACGCCAGCGCAGGTCGTCGTCGAGCTGGCCGGCCTCCAGGAGCGCTCGAATCTGCGCAATTCGCTGGAAACGCGGTCCCTGGAACTGCGCGCGGGTCAGGTGCTCACGCCGGAAGGCCTGCGTCAGCTCGCGCGCGCCGTCGCGCGCGGTCCACGTGGTCTGGAAGCCGAGCTCCCGCTCGATCCGACTACAGTCGACCCGGTACGTCCGCCTGTCCGCCGAGGCACCCTCGCCGAAGGTTACGGTCGCCTCGGGGATGGCGCCGGCGACGAGCTCCGCTAGGTCGCGAATGAGGTAGTTCTCGGACGTCGCGCCGACGTTGAACGCGCGGTCACGAACCGCAGCCCCGGGTGCCCGGAGCGCCGCCACGAACGCCCGCCCGATGTCCCGGACGTGCACCAGCGGCCGCCATGCCATGCCGTCGCTCTCGAGAACGATGCGGCCCGTCGTGATGGCCCATGCGACGAGGTTGTTCAGGACCACGTCCAGCCGCAGTCGCCGTGAGACGCCGTATGCCGTTGCGTTGCGGAGGTAGGTCGGGCTGAACGATCCGTCCGCGAGGCGCGCCAGGTCGCGTTCGGCGAGGACCTTGGACCGACCGTATGGCGTGATCGGCCTGAGGTCCGCGTCCTCCGTGAGGAGGGCATCACCGCCCGAGGCGCCATAGTTGCTGCACGACGACGAAAAGACGAACCGGCCCACGCCTGCGGACTTGGCGACCTCCGCCAGTCGAACGGTCGCTTCGTGATTGACGGCCATCGTCACGTCCGGATCCAGATTCCCGAGCGGGTCGTTCGAGAGCGCGGCCAGATGAGCGACGGCATCGATGCCGCGGAGGTCCCGCGCTTCGACGTCGCGCAGGTCGACCGGGATCGAAGGGATCGTCGCGAGGGGAGCCGGATCACCGAAGGTGCCGTCGCGATACAGATCGGTGTCGAGACCGACCACGTCCATGCCGGCGGCGATCAGGACGTCCGTGACGACGACGCCCAGGTAGCCAAGGTGGCCGGTAACGAGAACCTTCAACCGCGTCCTCCCGCGCTCAGATGGCGCAGCGTATCTATTCCTGCACGCCGAGCCGCGGCAATGGCAGAACGAACCTCCCGCCCCACGCCCTGATCCCCGACATCTGCCGCTCCACTTCGGCGCGGATGTCCCACGTCAGGATCAGCAGGTCGGCGGGCTTCGCGGCAAACACCTTGCTCGGGTCCTCGATCGGGATGCGACAACCCGGGAGCAGCCGCCCCTGCTTGGCCGGCGACCGGTCGACCGTAAAGGCGACGTCCTGGGGCGTGACACCTGCGTAGTTCAGCAGCGTGCTGGCCCGGGACGGTGCCCCGTAGCCGACCACCGTCGCGCCGTCAGCTCGCCGCCCGGCGAGATAGCCGGTGAGCTGATCACGAACCCCCGCCACCCGTTCGGCGAACCGCGCATAGGTCGACAGCTCGAACAGGCCGGCCAGCCGCTCCTCGGCAAGGACCCGCTCGACGTCCGGCGCGACGCCGTCGTTGTGCTCCTGGGCGTGGGCGACGAAGACGCGGAGTGCGCCGCCGTAGACCGGCTGGTCCGAGACATCGACCACGCGGAGGCCGTGGCGTGCCAGCAGATGGCCGAGCGAGCCGAGGCCGAGGTACGAGAAGTGCCCGTGTCGGATGGAGTCGAAGGTGCCGTCGACGACGAGGCTGCGGGCGTGGGCGAGCTCGAGGACCGCGAGCCCGGTCGGTTTGAGCGCGGTTCGCAGGCCCGCGGCGAATGCGCCCGGGTCCTGGAGGTGTGCCAGCAGGTAGTTGTCGATCACCAGGTCCGCCTGCCCGCCGTGCCTGACAAGCCGTTCGGCGCCGGCCGCGTCGAACGCCTGCTCACTCCCCTCGATGCGACTCTCGACGCCGCGTTCGGCGAGGAACGGTTGCAGGTACGCCCCGTGACTGGCCAGCTCGATCACCCTTGGCTGGGAGACGCCTCCGGGGATCCTCGAGAGCGCATCGGCCACGAAATCCAGGGCGTGCTGTCGCATCGTCTCGGAGACCGCGTACGGCGGCTGACCGGTGAGTGCAGCCTCGACGGGGCCGGCGCCGTCAAGCTGGAGGAGCCAGCACCGCTCGCACACGTGGAGACGCAGGGGCCACCGCCGTTCGAGCGAAGGTTCCTCGTCCCGCCCCGGAAACGTGTTCGCCTCGGGCTGCTGTCCGAGATCGAGGACGGGGACGAGCGGGCCGTGCCCGCACGAGCGGCAGGCCGGCGGCGATTGACCCGTGTCGCTATCGGACGTCAACGGTGCCTGACGGCCCAGTCGTACCCGATCTCGGGCGAATTGGGGTCCAGTCGGTCCGTGAGCGACGGGTCGTGCGGGTGCGTCGCGCAGTTGGCGACGATCGCGACGTCGGTCATGCCCTTGAAGCCGGCCCAGATGCCCGGGGGGATGATCGCGAGCGAGTAGTCGTCCGGGCCAAGGAAGCGCTCGACCGTGGCGCCGCGCGTCGGCGAGCCCTCCCGAGCGTCGTACAGGACGAGCTTGATCCGGCCCCAGATGCATGCGTAATTCAGCGTCATCTCGCGGTGCCGGTGCCAGCCCTTGACCACGTCGCGGTAGATCGAGCTGAAGTAGATCTCGCCGAACTCCAGGAAGTGCGGATCCGTTCGCCGGAGCATGTGGAAGATCGTTCCGCGCTCGTCCGGGATCCGCCGGAGCGGCACGAACGAGACTCCATCGATCGTCGCGGCGACTGGGTCCATGTGCTCTCCCGCCCACATCTCTGCACAACTCCCGGTGCCCGAGGGCACCGACTCCGGGGCCGTTTCTATCATGCTGCATCGAGATGGTGACGATCGAAACGCCGAACCAGGCGCGGGCAGCCACGGCCGTCGCGGCAGCGCCGCGGGGTTGCCGCTTCTGTGGTGCGCCGCTCGAACGCGTCGTCGTCGACCTCGGGATGTCCCCCTTGTGCGAGTCCTTCCTCCGCGCCGACGAGCTCGAGGCGATGGAGCCGTTCTACCCCCTTCGCGTGCTGGTCTGCGAGACCTGCTGGCTGGTGCAGCTGCCGGAGTACGTCGCGCCCGAGGCGATCTTCAGCGAGTACGCCTACTTCTCGTCGTTCTCCGACTCGTGGCTCGCTCATGCTGAGCGCTACGCCAGGTCGATGATCGAGCGCCTGCAGCTCGGTCGCGAGAGCCTCGTGGTGGAGCTCGGCAGCAACGACGGCTACCTCCTTCGCCACTTCCGCGACGCCGGCATCCCCGTCGTCGGCGTGGAGCCGGCGGCCAACGTCGCGGCCGTGGCTCGCCGCGACGGCATCGAGACGCGCGTCGAGTTCTTCGGCTCCGACACCGGCAGGGGGCTTGCCGCCGCCGGCCGCGCCGCCGATCTGATGGTCGTCAACAACGTGCTCGCCCAGGTGCCCGGCCTCAACGACTTCCTCGACGGGGTACGCGCGTTGCTGGCCCCGGACGGCCTGCTGACCATCGAGTTTCCGCACCTCCTGCGAACGCTCGAGGGCAACCAGTTTGACCAGATCTACCACGAGCATTTCTCGTACTTCTCGCTCGGCTCCGCCAACCGGATCCTCGCCGCGCACGGGCTCGCCGTGGTCGACGTCGAGGAGCTCGCGACGCACGGCGGATCGCTGCGCCTGCACGTTCGCCACGAGGAGCATGCACCCCAGCCCAGCGACGCCGTCGCGGCGATCATCGAGCTCGAGCGACGAGCCGGTCTCGAGGGGCACGAGGTGTACGGCGAGTTCGCCGAACGGGTGCGCCGGACCAAGCGCGACGTCCTTCGCTTCCTCATTGACGCTCTCCGAGCGGGGGAGGTCGTCGCCGGCTACGGCGCTCCGGGTAAGGCCACGACCTTCCTGAACTACTGCGGGATCCGGACGGACCTGCTCGCCTACACCGTGGATCGCAACCCGTACAAGCACGGCCGGTTTACGCCCGGCACGCACATCCCGATCCTCGAGCCGGCCCGCATCGCCGAGACTCGTCCGGACGTCGTCTGGATCCTGCCCTGGAACCTGCGCGCGGAGATCGCGGAGCAGCTGGGCACGGTGCGTGACTGGGGCGGTCGGTTCCTCGTCGCGATCCCGACGGTCGAGGTCTTCTGATGAAGGTCGTCCTGTTCTGTGGCGGGCAGGGGCTGCGCCTTCGGGAGCTGTCCCAGAACATCCCCAAGCCGATGGCACGAATCGGCTCGCGGCCCGTGCTCTGGCACCTCATGCGCTACTACGCCCACTTCGGCCACCGCGACTTCGTCCTCTGCCTCGGCTACCGCGGGGACGTGATCAAGGAGTACTTCCTCCACTACGACGAGACCGTGTCGAACGACTTCGTGCTGGCCGACGGCGGCCGCTCGATCGAGCTGCTGAACTCGGACATCCAGGACTGGCGCATCACCTTCGTGGATACCGGCCCCGAAGCCACGATCGCGGAGCGGCTTCTGGCAGTGCGGTCGACGGTCGCCGACGAGGACGTCTTCCTGGCCAACTACGCGGACGGACTGACGGACGCCCCGCTGGGCGACCTCATCGACGACTTCGTGGCGCGCGACATTGTCGCGGGCTTCATCTCGGTCCGTCCGCCACAGACCTTCCACGTCCTGACGACCGAGGCCGATGGCGAGGTCAAGGCCATCACCCACGTGCGCGAGTCGAACATCTGGATGAACGGCGGCTACTTCATGTTCCGGAATTCGATCTTCGACTACATCCATCCGGGCGAGGACCTCGTCGTCGAGCCGTTCCAGCGGCTGATCGAGAAGCGCCAGATCGTCGCCTATCGCCATGACGGCTTCTGGCGGGCGATGGACACGATCAAGGAGATGCAGGAGCTCGAGGCGCTGCACGAGGCCGGCAATCCGCCGTGGGCGCTCTGGCTGCGGCGCGACTCGGCGAATGGCTGACTCGGCCGGCCCGCTGCGGCTGCCGCGTCCCGCGGACCGAGGTCTCCGGCTCCTCGCGATCGGGGCGCACTCCGACGACATCGAGATCGGGGCCGGCGGGACGATCCTGCGCCTGATCGCCGAGGGCCTCGTCGAGCAGGTCCGCTGGATCGTGCTCAGCGCCAGCGCCGAGCGGGAGGCCGAGGCGCGGCTCGGTGCCGCCGCGTTCACGAACGGGGTCGGGCTGGTCGACGTGATTGTGCGCCAGTTCCGAGACGGCTTCTTCCCCTACCTCGGACCCGTCGTCAAGGAGTTCTTCGAGGAGCACAAGGCGTCGTTTGAGCCGGACCTGATCCTGACCCACCGCCGCGAGGACGCGCATCAGGACCACCGCCTCGTCGGGGAGCTGACGTGGAACACCTACCGCAGCCACTTCATCGCCGAATACGAGATTCCGAAGTACGACATGGATGCGGCCACGCCGAATCTCTACGTCACGCTGTCGCAGGCCTTCTGCGACCGGAAGGTCCAGCTCCTGGCCGACACGTTCACGTCGCAGGCGGGACGGCCCTGGTTCGATGCCGACGCATTCCGGGCGCAGCTGCGGCTGCGCGGCATGGAGTGCCGATCCGAGAGCCGGTTCGCCGAGGCATTCACTTGCCGGAAGGTCGTGCTCTAGGCGCCGCGCGACCTCGTCCGGCTACGATTCGGCGGTGCCCGCGCGAGGCCCGGGCGAGGAGGGTTCGATGGCCAACCAGTTCGTCGTGCAGCTGAAGAATGTGCCCGGCGCGATGGCGGTGCTCGCCGAGGAGCTCGCCGCGCGCGGCGTCGACCTGCGAGCGATCGGTGGTGGCGGGCTGGGCGACAGCGGCCACGTGATCATGACCACTGCCGACGACGAGACGACGAAGCGCGTGCTCGACGAGGGCGGCTACACCTACGTCGAGGGCGAATCCATCATCGCCGAGGTCGACGACAGGCCAGGCGGCATGGCCCGCATCGCCCGTCAGCTCGCCGACGCCGGGGTGAACATCCACGGCCACCTGTTCCTGGGCCGCTGGGGCGATCGGGCCATGTTCGCGTTCGTGGTCGACCGGCCGGACGTCGCCAAGCCGATCCTCGAGCGCAAGGGCTAGCGAACGCCGGCGCCCCGCCGACGATCAGTCGAACTTCAGGGTGGCCGTGCCGAGTGAGCGCTCGGTCCGGACCTTGGCGGCCTCTCCGTCCAGCCCGACCTCGGTGAACAGCGATTCCGCCCGGTCCAGGGCGACCTTCGCGTCGTCCGTCCGGCCGGCACGACGGAGGAAGCTGCCCCACATGAAGAGGACGCGGGCCAGGAGCGGCCGAGTGCCCTCGGCCTCGTAGATGGCCGTGGCGGCATCCACGTCCGCCTTCGCGGCGTCGAGATCGCCGCGCGCGGCCGTCGCCTCCGCGCGTTTGGCGAGGATGCCCGCCTCGCCCATGCGGTTGTCGATCGAGCGGGCGGTCTCGAGGGCCTCGGTCCAGTCGGCCTCGTTGACCTCGCCGAGCGCGGCGGTCGCCGTGCCCAGCCAGGCCTGGAGGGTCGGCCGCCAGACCTTGCGGTCGACCACCAGCGAGACGTCCGAGCCGCGCTTCAGGACCTCGCGCGCTTCCTCGAACCGTCCCTGTCGGTGGAAGGCGTCGCCGAGGATCCAGGCGCTCACGACCATGCACGCGGACGCGCCGGTCTCCTCGGCGCGGTCGACACACTCCCGCGCGATCGGTACGGCCCGGTCGAGATCGCCGCGGATCGACTGGATCATCGACTGGGCGATGAGCGCGTCGAGCTTGGCGATGAGATCGCCGCGCTTGTCCGCGATCTCTGACGCGTCGTCCGCGGCCTTCTGCGCCTTGTCGAACTCGCCGAGCGTGGCGTAGCCGATCGCGAGAGCGCCGCGGGCGAACGCCGAGCCGATCGAGTCGGCGCGGCCCTCCATCAGCGGGATCGCCTCCTCGATGGCCGCCACGCCTTCGCGGACCGGCCCGTTGAACACCTTGGCCAGGCCGGTCACCGCGAGCGGCAGCGCCCGGACGGTCGGGTCGCCGATCGCGTCGCCGATCTCGGTCATGCGGTCGAGCGATCGTTTGACGGCCGGCGATGTCGCGGCTTCGCCGCTCTGCAGCCGGCCGAGGGCGATCAGCATGTGGGCCTTGAGCTCCAGCTCGGCGTCGTCGACCGACTCGACGCCCGGCAGCGCGCGCTCGAGCTGCTCGAACGCGTCCTCGGGTGACCGGAAGCTATAGCCGGCCTCGGCCCGGCCGAGCTCGACCTCGGCCCGCCGGCGCCGCCGCCGGGTGGCCTCTTCGGCGGGCAGCGTCGGGTCGTCCGGCTCCTGTTCGATCAGCGTGGCGGCCTGGTCGAAGGCTCCATAGGCCTCCTGGATCGCGTTCTGCCGGAGGGCGTGCTGCGCGCCGGTCGCGAGGTAGTCGATCGCCTTCTCGTTCTCGCCGGCCTGTTCGAAGTGCATCGCAAGAACCGGGGAAAGCTCCTCCTTTCGCTCCGGGTACAGGCTCTCGAGCGCCTCGCCGACGCGGCCGTGGAGCTCGCGTCGCTCCTGCTTGAGCAGCGAGCCATACGCAGCGTCCTGCACGAGGGCATGCCGGAACAGGTACTCGAGCTCCGGCTGCATGGCAGCAAGTCGGATGAGCCCCTTGGCCTCGAGCGTGTCCAGCTGCACGTCGGTCATCTCGCCACCTCGCGACTCACTGGATTCCCTCTACCAGCACGCGCTCGAGGACGCGGACCGGGAACTGGCGCCCGATGACCGCCGCGATGCGCAGGCTTCGCTTGGCGCTCTCGGGGAGCTGGTCGATGCGGGCCAGTAGCAGCCCGTGGAGTGACTCGGGGATCTCGACCGAGCCGATCTCGCCCGTGGCGACCCAACGATCGCCCTGCGCGACGATTGCGCCGCGGTCGATCAGCATGCGGACGACCTCCTCGACGAAGAACGGGTTGCCCTCGGCGCGGGCCATGATGAGGTCCCGGACGTGATCGGGCAGCGACTCGATCTCGAGCAGGTTGGCGACGAGCGTGCGGCTGTCGGCGGGGCTGAGGGGATCGAGGCCGATCTCCGTGACCGCGTCAACGAACACCGCGCGGGCCTCGCCGATGAGCCCCCAGCCAGGAGCATCGGTCTCGGCCCGGAGGACGCCGATGAACAGGATCGGCAGCTGCGCGGCGAGGGGCATCAGCTGCTTGGCCGCATCGATCGACGCCGGGTCGGCCCAGTGGATGTCCTCGAGGGCGACGACGATCGGGCCGCGATCGGTCAGCCCGCGCAGGAGCCGATGGATCGACGCGACGTAGCGGATCGCGAGGACCTCTGGCGGGATGATGTTCGTGCTCTCCTCGCCCGGGTGGAGCGGCAGCCCGAGGAGATGGGCGAGGTAGCCGGCGGTGTCGCTGGCCTCCGACCCGTCGCCGAGGATGGCCTCGATGCCCGCATCCAGCGCGCGTCGCGCCTCGTCGTCCGTCATCGAGAACGAGACGCCGGCAACGGATCGGACGAGGTCGATCACGAGGTGCCAGGGCAGGTTCCGGCCGTACGAGAGGCAACGGCCCTCGACCCCGCGGACCGGCGGCGCGTCCCCCGCCCGGGGG
>CAYXVP010000001.1:22308-31975 GCA_964468305.1 uncultured Anaerolinea sp.
GACCGGGAGCTTCGAGAACGACGCGACGGCGAGGAACGTCTCCATCAGGCAGGCGTTCGCGGCGGCCACGTAGAGGTGCTCCGGCGTCCACTTGCCGGCCTCGCCGCCGAACGCCGGCGGCGCGCTGACCTCGACCGCGGGGAGCTGGGCGGCATCGAGCCGGCACGCTCTCCCGACCACACGAGCGTCGTCTCGTAACGATGGCTCACGTCCATTGCGACCTCCTCGCCACGGTCGATGCAGCAAGGTGCGTGCCCGGCACCCGTCTTGCAGTTTCCCCCGGCCGGGGTTTCGGCCGCACGCAGAAGCTCCGCGCCGAGGCGGCTCTTGCCGATGTCCGGTTCGCCGACGACGAAGGCCACCCGGCCGTGACCGGATCGGACGATGTCGAGGAGGCTCGTCAGGCGATGGAGTGGCTCGTCGCGCCCGACCATCGGGCTGTCGAGGCCGACCGATGCCAGCCCTCGTTTCCGTGCCGGCGCGGCCTTGCGGCCGAGAACGCGGAAGACGTGGATGGGCTCGGTCTTGCCCTTGACCACGATCTGGCCCAGGTCGTCGAGATCGAAGGCGTCGCCGGTGAGGCGACGCGTCATCTCGGTAACCAGGATCGTTCCGGGCTGGGCGGCGGTCTGCATCCGCGCCGCGACGTTCACCGCGTCGCCGAGCGCGGTGTACTCGTAGCGCAGGTCGGAGCCGACGTTGCCGACCATGACCGGGCCGGTGTTGATCCCGGCGCGGATCTGGAAGTCGAGCCCCTGGCTGACCTTGAGCTGGGCGGCGAACTCGGCGGTCGCGTCGAGCATGTCCAGGGCCGCGAAGATGGCCCGCTCCGGGTCGTCCTCGTGCGCGACGGGGGCGCCGAAGAACGCCAGCATGGCGTCGCCCTGGAGCTGGGCGATCGTGCCTTCGTAGCGGAAGACGGCGCGCGACATGAGGTCGAACGCCTCGTTGATCATCGCCGTCCAGTCCTCGGGATCCATCTGCTCGGCGAGGGTCGTCGAGCCGACGACGTCGGCGAAGAGGGCCGTGACCGGCTTCCGCTCACCGGTGAGGCGGGCGGTGCGCATCTTGGTGATGAGCGGAGCCGGAGCCGCGGCGGCCACTCGCGTGTGGGTCGCGGCATCGTCCATCGACGGCTCGGCAAGCGCCTGACCGCAGTTGGCACAGAACTTGGCCTCGGGGCCGACGCTGGCATCGCAGCGCGGGCAGGTCCGCGACGGCGATTCGACGGTCATCGGGCGCGCATCGTATCGCAGGCTCTGGACGACCCCATCGGGCTCTGGGGTATTGTGTCGCCCTGAGCGGGCGTAGCTCAGTTGGCAGTAGCGTCAGTTTTCCAAACTGAAGGTCGCGGGTTCGAGACCCGCCGCCCGCTCCAGTCCCATCCCGTTCCAACTCAGGAGGGCGTTTCGGCGTGGACTGGTTGACGATCGTGCTGCGGATCGTGCACATTCTGGCGGCGATCATCTGGGTCGGGGGCGCTGCCCTGATCGTCCTCTACGTCCAGCCGGCGGCAGAGAAGCTCGGGCCAGTCGGCGGGCAGTTCCTCCAGGAGCTGTTCGAGCGGCGGAAGGCCTCCCGGTACTTTGCGATCGCCGCGACGCTCGTCGTGATCGCCGGCGTGAGCCTCTACCTCAAGAACTACCTGAGCGTGGCCACCTCGCTGCCGGCGCTGACGTTCCTCCTCGGCGGGATCCTCGGCATCATCGCCTGGATCCGCGGCGGCACCGTGCTGCAGAAGGCATTCGGCGATCTCGCCGCCGCCTCCGCTGCCATCAACGCGGCCGGCGGTCCGCCCGGCTCGGACCTGGTCGCTCGCCAGGAAGTGGCCACCGCACGGATCAAGCGGATCGGGCAGGTCGACCTCGCGCTTGTGCTCGCCGCGGCCGTGCTGATGTCGGTGGCGCGCTACCTCTAACGGTCAAACCCGGGCCGTACCATCCCGGCCGTGGAAGCGCGGCCCCCTCGCGAGCGAGAGGCGATCGCGCTCGACCTCGTCGGTGTCGCAGGCGTCGGAGCCTTCCTGCTCGGCCTGAGATGGCTCCAGGCCTCGGAAAAGCTCGGGTTCGACTTCGGCCTGGCGCTTGATGGCGTCGTGAGCCAGCTCGCGGTCACGCTTCCGGCGGCGTTTCTGGTCCTCGGCGCGAGCGCATTGGAGCTTGCGGCCGGCCTCGTGCTCGCCCGCGCCGCGCGGCGGACGCCTTTCGACTCCGTCGCCGAGGCGCTGGTCGTCGCGATGGTCGCGGCGGTGCTCAAGGACACGCTGCTGCTCGGCTCGCTCGCGGCGTTCGGGTGGTTCCGGGCTGCGGCCCTGATCGGACTCGACGTCGCGCTCATCGGCCTGGCGTGGTTGCCACCGCTGCGCCCTCGGCTCTCGCCCATCACGACCTTCCGCCGCTGGCGCGATCAGCTCGGATCCGTCGGATCGTGGCCGCTCGTCACCCTGGTGGCACTCGTCTGGATCGGGCCCGTCATCCTGCAGCTGGCGAGCCCGGTCGTGCCCTTCATCGACGTGCTGCCCAACTACGTCGGGCCCGTCGAGCACCTGCGGACGTTCGGCTGGTTCTCGCCGCTGACCGCCACCCAGTCACCGATCATCGGGCCCTCGCGGACGGTGCTCGGCTACGACGCGCTGCTTGGGTCGGTCGCCGCCATGACCGGGCTCTCGGGTGGGCTCGCGATCGCCGGGTTCATCCTGCCCCAGACCGCGCTCGTCGCGGCCGGCGCGTACCGCCTCGCCGGCGCGATTCGCAACGGCGACCCGCCCCCCGGAGCGTGGGCCCTCCTGGCGTTCGGCCTCAGCCAGTCGTTCGCACGGCTCGGCGATGCCCGCGGCACCGTGGTCGTGGCGCCGCTCGTGTGCGCCGCGCTTGCCATCGCGGCGGAGCTCATCCAATCCGGCGGCCACACGGACGCCTACCGCGCCGATCCGTGGCGGATCGGGCGAGGGCCCGTCATCGGCCTGGCGCTCGGGGCGGCCACGCTCGTCCATCCGGTCATCGGGTTCTTCGCGATCCTGACCGTCGCGGTGGTGGCCCTCGTTCGTCCGAGCGAAGCCGCGCCGGATGCCTTCATCGCCGGCCTCACGGCCGGCCTCGTCGCGCTGCCGCAGCTCGCCACGATGGTGGGCCTCGCGCTGCCAACGCTCGCGCTCGGCATCGGCCTGCCGCTCGCGATCGTGGTCGGTATCGGGGCTGGCCGGCTGATCGCTCAGAGCGAGGCGGCACGGGCCGCCATCGTCCGCGTTGCGCAGAGCGGTCGCGTCGTCATCCCCGTCGCTCTGCTCGGCGTCGTCGCGCTCGCCTTCGGCGTCGGCAAACTGGAGGTCGATCGCCTCCCGAACGCGCTCGGCGAGGCGCTGGCCGTGTCCGCCGAATCGAGCGGACTCCTCCTCGTCGTGCTGGTCGTGGGCGCCTGGCTCGGCAGTCGCGGCGCCAGGTCACCGATCGTGCTCGCCGGCATCGGCATCGGCTTCGTCGCGCTGGCTCTCGTCGCGGCGCTGCCCGGCGACCTCGGCTTCTTCGGCGACGCCCTTCGGTTCGAGGTCCCCAAGACCGTCCACTACTGGATGTCCGGGATCGCCGCGGCCGGGGCGGCGTGCGCGCTCGCGACCGGCTGGTCGAGCGCCGAGACGAGCACCTCATGGCCGGCACGGGCCGCTGCCGTCGCCGCCTTCGTGGTCGTCGCGGCCCTCCCGCTCCGGTTCGGCAACAGTGGCGACGACGCGAAGTGCAAGCAAGACTGCCAGTCGATCAACGCCTATCACCTTGGCGAGCACCGCTGGTCGGAGACGTTCGCCATCGACCTGCACTTCGCCGCCAGCGGCTTCTGGCAGGGCTTCCCCGACTCGCGCTTCGTCGTCGACCCGCCGCGACAGGCGATCCTCGATTCGCTGCGCGCCGAGATCGATGCCGGCCGCCTCGGGCAGGCTACCCCGGTACTCCACGTCGCCGGCTCGTTCCAGCAGTGGACCTCCACGCCGCTCGGCGTGTTCGAGGGCGTGGCCGAGACCTTCGTCAGCCTCGATCCCGAGGTCAGCCACCAGACCGCGGGCGGCCGCCTGTTCGGGCTCGACGCACTGCCTCGCTTCCTCGCCTCGGGCGACTTCGGGTACGTCGTGTTCGAGCCCAAGGACCTGCCCGACGGGCTTCGCGCGCAGATCGCGGCAGCCGGCTACGTGTCGATCTTCAGGAACGGGCAGGGCGAGGTCTTCCGCCGGACTAGCTGACGCGGTGCCCTTTGGAGTGGTACGGACGGGGGATGGTGACTCACGGCCCTCCGGCGGGAGCATCGCGGTGCCCCTGACGCGGGCCGGAGACTCGACCATCTGCAACGCGGTCGCTCACGAGCGCAAGGGGATACTCCCACGACCCGCCTTCGAGCCCCGAAGTCTCGTGCTGGGGCCAACCCCGCTCCCGTAGCGCCCGCGGACCAGCCCGCGGCGTCGGGCGATGGGCGCCGACAGGCCGAGCCCCTTGCCCCGGTCGAGGCCTACTTCATGAATATGCGCACGACCGCGCCGGGGCGGACACGACGATCGGCGCATCTGTCGCTGCGGCTGGCGCGAGACCCGCAGTTCCTGCTCGCGGTTGCGATCGCCTTGCCGGTGCTCGCCGTCGAAGGGTCCTACGCCCTTGCGCATCCGTGGCTCGCCGTTGCCATGCCGCTGGGGTTCGTCCTTCTCCAGCTCGCGCTGACATCGTGGCGATCCGCGCCCGAGTGGCTGGCACCCGCTCGGCTCGCCCTCTCGCTGGTCTTCGTCGTCACCGCCAACACGTTCCTCGACCCCACGGGCACGTGGCCGCTCAACGCCCTCGCGCTGCCGGTCGTCGCGCTCGCCGCGTCGCGCGGCGACAGGCCGTCCATCGTCGTGGCACTGGCCGGGATGGTCACCATTCTCGTGCCGCTTGCGGTGCCCAACGCCGACCCCGGCTCGCGCCAGCAGACGCTGTCGCTGGCGATGGCAGCCGGGGTGGTCGCGTTCGGCTGCCAGCGGATCGTCGCCAACCTGAAGCACTCGACGGAGCGAGTCCGTTCCGCCAACGCCCGTGAGCGGCGGCGGGCCCGCCAGCTCGCTGCGGTCGAGTCCGTGGGCAGCCTGCTCGCGCGGGAGGGCCCCACGGCCCAGACGCTCGATCAGATGATCGGCCTGCTCGAGGAGACCTTCGGCTACAAGTACCCGTCGGTCTACATCTGGGATGGCCGCGCGCTCCAGCTCGGCGGCCAGCGCAACTATCGGTTTCCGATTCAGACCGTTACCCCAGATAAGGGCGTCATCGGCCGCATCGTGCGCACCGGCGAGCCGGCATTCCTGCCCGACGCCCGGTCGGACCCCGACTTCCTGTCCGGCGATCCGGACGTCGTGAGCGAGATTGGCATCCCGCTTCTCGCCGGCGGCGACCTCATGGGCATCCTCAATGTCGAGACAGCGGGCGACCACCGCCTCGACGAGGACGACTTCTCACTGATGCAGATCGTGGGCGACCGCCTCGCCGCGGCGCTGGCCCTTGGCCGCGAACGCCAGAAGCTGACCGAGCGCGCCGGGCTCCTCGATCGGCTGACCACGTTTTCGATGGTCCTCAACACGAGCCTCGACCAGGTGTCGCTCGCGGACCACGTCATCAATGGCGCCGGCGTGGTGATCCCGGCAGACTCCGTCGCCCTGGTGACGCGCGACGAGGTCAGCGGCGCGTACGTCATCGCCGCGGTCAACGGCCCGGATCCGTCGGTCATCGGCCAGACGATCCAGCCGGGCGAAGGCATCAGCGGCCGAGCGATCGTGGCTCGCGACGTCGTCGTGACGGATCGGCTCGAACGGAAGCAGTTCCCGAAGGCCGTCGCCAAGGTCAAGCTCCCGGACGTCCTCGGCGCGATGTCCGCCCCGATGATCGTCGCCGAGGAGATCACCGGCACGGTGACCTGGCTCCGCGGCGACCTCGTGGCCCCGTTCACGGCGCAGGAGAAGGAGATCGCGGCGTTGCTGGCCAGCCGCGTCGGCCTCGCACTGGCCAACGCCAGCCTGCTCCAGAAGACCAGGGACGCGGCCACGACCGACGCACTGACCGGGATCAAGAACCGCCGTCACTTCGACGCCGCGCTCGAACATGAGGACGCGATTCGCCAGCGCATTCCGGCCGAGAGGCGACCGCAACGATCGGCGATCCTGTTCGATCTCGACCACTTCGGCAGTGTCAACAAGCGCTTCGGCCACCAGGTCGGCGACCGGGTGCTGCGCCTCTTCGCGGACACGCTCAAGGCCCGAATCCGCGGCAGCGACCTCCTGGCTCGTTATGGCGGTGAGGAGTTCGTCGTGATCCTGGACAATGCGAGTCGCGACGAAGCCACGGGAATCGCCGAGCAGGTGCGGAAGGCGTTCGCCAAGCAGTCGATCGATACCGGCACTGGGGAGCGGCTCAGCTCGACCGTCTCGGCGGGCTGCTCCACGCTCGAGCCGTGGGAGATCGAGGGCGTGCTGCTCCTCGAGCGCGCCGACGTCGCGCTGGCGATGGCCAAGGCCGGCGGCCGCGACCAGGTGGTCGCCGCGTAATCCAGTCCCGGCACGCCACCTGCCGGCGGGGCCATTGCCCACGCGCGCTCCGCCACCTGCCGGCGGCGCCATTGCCCAAGACCGTGACGATGTCTTGGGGCCGTGGTCCAAACGTGACGCACTCTTCCCGCGAGCAGGTGGCCGCCGGCCAGGGCGACAGCCAAGGCGCGCGCTCAGCCCTTGCTTGACGGATCGGCGGATCAGGTGTCGGCTGAAGCCCGACCTCAGTGCCGATCCGGCGCGGTAGCTCTGCGTTCCTTCGACGAGTGAGTCGTCAGCGGCTCATCTTCGGCGAACCGACGGGTACCTATTCCTCCGCGAGGGGCACGCCCAGGATGTTGAAGCCGCCGTCGACATAGACGACCTCGCCGGTCACCGCGCTGGAGAGGTCCGAGGCGAGCCACACTGCGGTCTTGCCGACGTCCTCGATGCTGATGTTCGACCGCAGTGGCGCGACGTCCGCGAACGAGCCGTACATCCGCTTGAAGCCGGCGATCCCGGCTGCGGCGAGCGTTCGAACCGGCCCGGCGGAGATGGCGTTGACGCGCACGCCCTCCGGGCCGAGGTCGGCGGCGAGATAGCGCACGGACGCCTCGAGCGCCGCCTTCGCGACGCCCATCACGTTGTAGTGGGCCACGACCTTCTCGGCGCCGTAGTAGGTGAGGGTCAGCACGCTCGAGCCGGGGTGGAGGAGCGGCCGCGCCTCGCGGACCAGGGCGACGAGCGAGTAGGCCGAGACGTCCATGGCCAGCGCGAAGCCGTCGCGCGAGGTCCGGGCGAACTCGCCGTCGAGGTCCTCCCGCTTGGCGAAGGCGAGGGCGTGGACCAGGACGTCGATCTCACTGTGGACCTTCCGCCACTTCGACATGACCGCCGCGATCTGTTCGTCCGACTGCACGTCACAGGGTTCGACGAACCCCGACCCGATCGACGCCGCGAGCGGCCGGACCCGCTTCTCGATGAGGCTCTCGACGGACGAGAAGCCGAGCGTCGCGCCCTCGCCGTGCAGCGCCTTCGCGATGCCCCACGCGATCGAGTGGTCGTTGGCAACGCCGAAGATCAGCGCCTTCTTGCCGTCGAGCAGGCCCATCCAACCCTCCAGATGATCGATTCCGTCCGATTCTCGTCGACCCGCGTCGTCGCGGAGGACGAAGCACATGCAGGCCTGCACGGGTTCGAGGCGTCCGCGACCCGTTGCGACCATACCATCGGGTCGATGCCAACCGACCTCCGGACCGCCCTCGACGGCGTCCGCGCGTTCGTCCTCGACGCCGACGGCGTGCTCATGTATCGCGGCCAGCCGATCCCCGGCTCGCCCGAGGCGATCTCGGACCTCCGGCGGCGCCGGATCCCGTACCGGGTCGTCACCAACTTCTCGTCCGCGCATCGGTCGACGCTTGCCTCCGCCTTCGGCAAGGCGACTGGCCTGGCCGTCGATGGTGCCGAGATCATCACGGCGGCTTCGGCGGCCGCGGCGTACACCGCGGCACACCACCCGGGTGCGCCGATCTTGGTACTTGCGCAGCCGGACGCGCGACGCGAGTGGGACGGTCAGGACGTCGTCTCGCCGGAGGCTGCCGACACGGGCTCGCAGCCGGTCGCGGCGGTCGTGATCGGGGACGCCGGCGACGCCCTGACCTACGCGAACCTCGACATCGCCTACCGCCAGCTGCGCTCAGGCGCGGAGTTCGTGGCCATGCACCGCAACCCGTGGTGGGTCACGCCGAAGGGGTACACGCTCGACGCGGGCGCCTTCGTCGCCGGCCTCGAGTTCGCGCTCGGCAGGAAGGCGGTCATCTGCGGCAAGCCCTCGCCGGTCGTCTTCCGCCAGGCCGTCGCGGAACTGCGCGCGGAGCTCGCCGCCCAGCGGGTGCCGCGCGGCCCGAGACTCCGCACGTCGGAGGTCGCCATGGTGGGCGACGACCCACAGGCGGACTTCGCCGCCTCCCGCCGCGCGGGCCTCCGGCCGTTCCTCGCGCTGACGGGCAAGGTCACCCGGGAGGAGGCCTTGGCGGCGGGCGTGCCGGTCGTCCAGCTCACTCCCAGCCTCGCGGACGTCGTTGCCTCGCTCGGGAGTCGGGGCGCGTCGCGGTAGACTGGCACCCAATCCCCGCGTGCCCGATCCCGCTCGGCGCGTTCGCGAGCCGGCAATGTGGAGACCTGATGACGACCGAAGTCCGACCCCGGATCAAGATCACGTACGCGACCCTGCGGGCCGACAACGAGGAGCTCCACGCCCTCTACGAGCGCGGCGTCGACGAGTCGCGAGCGAACCTCGGCGCACACCACCGCAACTACGTCGAGGGGCGCTGGGTCGACGGCTCGGCCGGTGTGTTCGAGGCGCGCTCGCCGATCGATCGGGACATGCTCATCGGGACCTTCGCCAAGGGCGATCGCAGCGACGTGCGGGCGGCGATCGCGGCCGCGCGACGCGCCGCCCCCGCGTGGCGGCACACCCCCTGGCAGGAGCGCCTCGCGGTCCTTCGGAAGGCCGCCGAGCTGATCTCCGAACGCGGCGCCACCCACCTGCGCTCGGCGCCCCTCGAGCGACCCGGGCTCTATCGCGTGCTCCAGGGCGGACAGCTGCGCAGCACGTTCGCGGTGAACCCCGACCCGCGCGAATCCGACCTCCAGGCCATGCCCGACGAGGCGCTGGTGCGCGGCTTCCCCGGCGGTCGAGCGCAAGTGATGCACGCCGGCGCCGATCTCGCGCGGCGGGTGCGCGAGGCGCGCTACGGGCGCGAGCTGTGGAGCTGGTTCATCGTGCTCGCGCTCCTCCTGCTCGTGGCCGAGACCATCCTCGCGCGCTGGGGCATGGAAGAGGTGAAGCGGGCCGCGTAGCGAGGACCCCGGCGACGCGTCGCGAATCCGTCGCGGAGCGCCATCGTGGAACCGCTAGGGTTCCGCCGACTGCCGTGCCCCCGCGCGCGCCTTCGCGATCAGCTCCCGCGCCGTCGCGTCTCCGCGGCTCGCGTAGACGCTGTCGAGCGCGGCGAGCGTTCCGGGATCGCGCACGCGAGAGAGCATGGGCCGCAGCGTCGACGCCGCGGCGTCGGTGCGGCCGAGCCCCAGCTCGGCCATCCCGCGGCCGAGCTGGGCGGTGGCGTTGAAGGCGTCGAT
>CAYXVP010000002.1:0-29725 GCA_964468305.1 uncultured Anaerolinea sp.
CCCTGGGTTCGGTGTTCGACTTCGTGCTGCTGCACCAGACCGTGATCGGCCAGGAGGCGCTGCTGCAGATGGAGATGGCGGGCGAGGAGCCCGACGTCATCATCGCCTGCGCCGGCGGCGGCTCGAACTTCGCGGGCCTGACCTTCCCCTACATCGGCCGGTCACTCCGCGGCGGCCCGAAGCCCCGGGTCATCGCCGCCGAGCCCGAGGCGGCGCCGTCGATGACCCGCGGCGTCTATCGCTACGACTTCGGCGACACCGCGCAGATGACCCCGCTGGTGAAGATGCACACCCTCGGCCACGACTTCGTGCCCGAGCCGATTCACGCGGGCGGGCTGCGCTACCACGGCATGTCGCCGCTCGTGTCGATGCTCAAGGAGAAGGGCCTCATCGAGGCGCAGGCGGTCCACCAGCGGGCGACCTTCGACGCCGGCGTGCGATTCGCCCGGGCTGAGGGCATCCTGCCCGCGCCCGAGCCGACGCACGCGATCAAGGTCGCGATCGACGAGGCGGTCCAGGCGCGTGACGCCGGCCAGTCGAAGGTGATCCTGTTCAACCTGTGCGGCCACGGCCACTTCGACCTATCGGCCTACGAGCGCTTCCTCGCCGGCACGCTCGAGGACTACGAGTACCCCGCCGCGAAGGTCCGGGAGGCGCTCGACGCGCTCAAGGCGCTGCCGGTCGGCTAGCGGGGCCTCGGCCGGGGGCCTGTTCCAGTAGCTACTCGGCGAACCACAGCATCAATCGGCCATTGACACGCGGACCGCCTCCGGGTCGTCGATGTCCACCTGAGAATACATTGGTGTCTCGTGCCACACGACTGGCTCGGCTGAGCTCAGGATGCGGCGGGCCTCGCCGGGCTGATCGGTGGCGAAGGCAAGCGTGACGTTCCCGCCAGACATCGATGTTGGCAGGACCACCTCGATGTTGATGCCCGCGTCGGCCAGCTTTCCCGCGGTCATCGCGAGCGTGCCCGGGGCATGCTCGAGCGTGGTGGTCACAACTTCGATCTCCCGCGCTACGTAGCCCGCCTCCGCGAGCGCCTGGCGTGTCCCGACCTCGTCGCTCGTGATGAGGGCAAGCTTGCTGCTGGCGCCGGCGGAGATACCGCTGAAGGCCGTGATGTTGATGCCCTTGCGGGCGATCGCTCCGGCAGCCCTTGCGATCTCCCCCGGGATGTTCTCGACGTCCACGATGAAGATGTTCATCGGCTCACTCACGATACGCCAGGTCTCGCCCGGGCGCCTCGATACGGGCTGGCAAAAGAAAACGGCCCGTCCGGAGACGGGCCGTTCGAACGCTCTGGGTTGACGCTTACGCGGTCACGCCGGCGGCGTGGACGCGCGAAGCGCGCGGGCCCTTCGGGCTCTGCTCGATGTCGAACTCGACCTTCTCGCCGCCGTTCAGGCGGTCGAAGTCAAGTGTCGAGTCGAGCGCGCCGCGATGGAAGAAATAATCCTTGCCATCGTCGGCGGTGATGAAGCCAAATCCACGATCGGAGATGACCTTCTTGACTGTTCCGGTGGTCACGAAGACCTCCTTCACTTCCCGAACGAGGGAGGAAGAACGCACGGTCTGTTCGAGAAGGTAGGTCGACCACGCGGTGTCGTCACGAGAGGCGACGAGGCATCAACCCTAGCACAAATGTTCGATCTTGTCGACCCCGACCGTGTTGAAGGTGGTGCTGCTGCGGTGGCCCTGCGGCGATCGCATGGGCCATCAAGCCCGGCGACCTTCGGTGACCGAACGCACCAAGGCGAGGTCGGACGGACCGTCGTTGACCGTTGAGCCCGGCTTGCTGGGCGATACTCCAGCGTCGATGTCACGCAAGCCGGCCACGTTCCTCGCGCTGCTCCTGAGCGCCGCCATCGGCATGCTCGCGGGCGGCGCCGGCCTGGTCGCCGCCCAGACGGCAGCAGACCCGTCCGCGGTGGTCCTCGTCTTCGACGTCTCCAACGCGATCCTCCAGAGCAACGACGGCACCAACATCGAGTTCGCGGCGGCGCTCGACAAGATCGCCGATCGCGTCGGGACGATCGCGGCCGACCTCACCGCGGGCAACGCCACGATCTCGTTTGTCGCCTTCGGGCGGAAGGCGATTCCATATCCCTCCGGGTGCCAGCGGCTCCAGCTGCACGACGACCCGGCCGCAGTGACGCGCTTCGAGGGCTGCCTGCGTACGATCGCCGCCGACTACCAGGCCGGTTCCAGGGCACCCGTCAGGCAGCGCATCAACACCGCGGGCAGGGACCACTTCGCCGCCCTGGACGAGGCCTCCGAGACCCTCCCGGCGGGTTCTGTTCGATCCGCAGTCGTCTTTTTCGCCGTCGGCCAGAACGATCCGCCCGGGACCGCCCGCGACCACGAAGACGTCGTCGCCAAGGTCACGCCGGCGTTCGCCGGCCGGACGCCCCTCGCGATCCTGCCGGTTGGCCTCGGCGCGGGGGCGGGTGCGTTCGAGTCCGAGCTCCAGGCGATCTACGACGCCTTCATTCGAGACATGGCGCCGTGCAACGGTCGGGCGAGCTTCTCGTGGCCACAGGTCGTCTTCCCGTCTGCCGAGGAGGCGGGCGCCGCCGTCGCGCTCGGCCTCCAGGAGGTGACCTGCAGCTTCACGGTCACCCCGACACCGATCCCGACGTTGCCCCCGACCGCCACGCCCGCCCTGACCGCCACCCCGACCCCGACAGTCGCCGCGTCGCCCGCGGTCGTTGCGCCCGCTTGCAGCGCTGGCCTGTTCGAGTGCAACCCGTTGGCACTGTGGGTGGCCGTGGGCGGCGCCGTCGTTGCGATCGTGGGCGGTCTGCTGTTCGGGAGCCGGCTGTATGCCAGGCGCAACCGCGTCTGGGTCACCGCCCAGGTCGACGGCGGCCCGAATCGACCGCTGGGCTGGGGGCCGCGGCTCGGGATCGGCCTGGATCGCGACGAAGGTGGTTGGTACGCCGTCAAGCGGTCGGGGAAGTCGGCCCCGATCCAGGTCCGCTATCGGGGCAACAACCGGTTCCTCGTCCAGTCGTCGGCCGGGGTTCGGGACGTTCACCAGGGTGACCCCGCGACGGTCCGTGAGGGCACCGGCGAGACGCACCAGCTCATCCTCAGGCGGTATGTTCGGCGCCTGGGCGAGGAAGCTCCGGCCCGTCGAGCCCACGCCGATGACAGCGGCGAGGACTTCTCCGTCCGCCTCGACCGGTCCCCATCGAGCTCGTCGTCCACGGACGGCGGCTCGACCCCGGAGGACGCTGCCTAGATTCCCGGCCGTGGATCCGAGCATCGCCTCGCAGCGAGCTCCGTCGACGACGCCACGAGCACTAGACTGCGGCCGTGATCTGCCCGGCGTGCGGTAGCGAGAATCGGCAAGGGGCCAAGTTCTGCTCCGAGTGCGCGACGCCGCTGGCGGCGGGCTGCCCGAACTGCGGCACGATCAACCCGCCGAGCGCCAAGTTCTGCTCGGAATGCGCGACGCCGCTGCAGGCCGGCGCGCGGCCAGCAGGTGCCCCGGGGGCGGCCTCACCGGCGCCCTCGACCTCAACCGCGGCGGTCCGCACCGACGCGCTCCGTGCCATTGATGGCAGCGGCGAGGGCGTCGCCGAGCGGCGGCTCGTCAGCGTGCTGTTCGCGGATCTGGTGGGGTTCACCACGTTCTCCGAGGGCCGGGACGCTGAGGAGGTTCGCGAGACCCTCAGCCGCTACTTCGAGCTGGCGTCGGACCTGATCGGTCGCTACGGCGGCACCGTCGAGAAGTTCATCGGCGACGCCGTGATGGCGGTCTGGGGCGCGCCGATCGCGCGCGAGGATGACGCCGAGCGCGCCGTCCGTGCCGCGCTGGACCTCGTCGACGCGATTCCGTCACTCGGTCCGGGGATCCAGGCACGAGCCGGCGTGCTGACCGGCGAGGCTGCGGTGACGATCGGGGCGACGAACCAGGGGATGGTCGCCGGCGACATGGTCAACACGGCGAGCCGGCTTCAATCCGCGGCGGCGCCCGGCGCCGTCCTGGTTGGCGAGGCGACCCACCGTGCCGCGCAGGCCGCGATTGTCTTCGAGGAGGCGGGCGCGCAATCCCTGAAGGGCAAGACCAGCCCCGTGCCGGCCTGGCGCGCGGTGCGCGTCGTCGCCGAGCGGGGCGGCCGGAACCGAAGCGAGACCCTCGAGGCGCCGTTCGTCGGGCGAGACGAGGAGCTGCGGCTCATCAAGGACCTCTTCCATGCGACCGGCCGCGAGGGCAAGTCCCGGCTGATCAGCGTGACCGGACCGGCGGGCATCGGCAAGACGCGCCTGGCGTGGGAGTTCCTGAAGTACGTCGACGGGCTGGTCGACAACGTCTGGTGGCACGCGGGTCGAAGCCCGGCCTACGGCGACGGCATCACGTTCTGGGCGCTGGGCGAGATGGTCCGCGGTCGCGCCGGTCTGTCGGAGACCGACGACGAGGCGACCACGCGTGAGCGCATCCGCGCGACCCTGCGGCAGCACGTACCGGACGAGACGGACGCTCGATGGATCGAGGCGGCCCTGCTCGCCCTCCTTGGCGTGGGCGGGGGCGCATCGATTGCCTCGGACCAGCTCTTCGCCGCGTGGCGGACCTTCTTCGAGAGGCTCGCCCGCACGTCGCCCGTCGTCATGGTCTTCGAGGACACGCACCACGCCGACGCGGGCCTGCTCGACTTCATCGACCACCTCGTCGAATGGAGCAGAACCTCGCCGATCACCCTGATCACGCTCTCGCGCCCGGAGCTGCTCGAGCGACGCCCGGACTGGGGCGCCGGCAAGCGGGCGTTCACCTCGATCTATCTCGAAGCCCTGCCGTCGGGGGACATGGAGCGGCTGCTCGCTGGCCTCGTCCCGGGCCTCCCGCACGCCTCGATCGACATGATCGTCGCCCGAGCCGACGGGATCCCGCTGTACGCGGTCGAGACCGTTCGAATGCTCCTCGCCCAGGGCAAGCTGGTGAACGACGGCGACGCCTACAGACCGTCCGGCGCGCTCGACGACCTGGCCGTCCCGGAGACCCTCACGGCGCTCATCGCTGCCCGGCTGGACGGCCTCGAAGCCGCCGATCGAGCGCTCGTCGAGGACGCCGCCGTCCTGGGCCAGAGCTTCACGACGGCGGGGCTCGCCGCAGTCTCCGGGCAGCCGGCCGGGGAGCTCGAGCCGCGCCTGCGCGCGCTCGTCCGCCGTGAGCTGCTCGTGCTCGACGACAACCCGCGGTCGCCGGAGCGCGGCCAGTATGCGTTCGTGCAGGCGCTCATCCGCGAGGTCGCCTACAACACGCTCTCGAAGAAGGATCGGAAAGCGCGCCACCTGGCGGCGGCACGCTTCTTCGAGAGCCTGGCAACCGACGAGCTCGCGGGCGGTCTCGCGCAGCACTACCTCGCCGCCCAACGGCTCGCGGCCGACGACGACGAGGCGAACGCCCTCGCAGCACAGGCGCGAATCGCCCTTCGGGGCGCGGCGGAGCGAGCGTACGCGCTCGGCTCGTACGAGCAGGCCCGAACCTTCCTCGAGCAGGCCCTCGAGGTGACCACGGATCCCGCGGACCGGGCCGACCTTCACGAGCGTGCGCGACTCGCCGCGCAGAACGGGCTCGACCCCGAGCCCGTCGTACGCCACGCGGCAGCCGCCGAGGCTGAGCGTCGCAAGACAACGGATCGGGAGGCGATCGCGATGGCCGCCGCGGCACATGCCCAGGCCTTCCGCACGGTCCGCAACGACCCGGCGGCCGCGCTCCCGATGATCGAGCGTGTCTGGGAGGAGTTCTCGGACCTCGAGGAGACGCGGGCGGGCGTCGAGATGATGTCGGTGATCGCACGCGTCTACGGCGGACTTGCCGACAACAAGGCGGCCCTGGCCTGGGTGGACCGCTATCTGCCGATCGCCGAGCGTCTCGGCGACCTCCGGGTCATCGGGCGTGGCCTCCTGGGTCGCGGGTCACAGCTGTCCATGACCGGCCGACCCCGTGAAGGCATCGTGCTGCTGCGCGGTGCCCATCAGCTGGCCCTGGCGAACGACTATCGAGAGCTCGAGCTCGCGGGCCGCGTCCTGCTCACGTTCTATGAGCAGTGGGGCGAACCAGCGGCCGGGCTCGCCCTTGGTCGAGAGGGCCTCGACATCGGGCGCCGTCTTGGCTCGACCGCGTACGGCTTCCAGATGGTCGGCAACACCTCGATTTGCGCGCTGCGGGTCGGCGAGTGGGACTGGGTCGACGCCATCCTGGACGAGTGGCTCGAGGTGGAGTCCGACGAGGCATTCTGGGTGGAGCTCCACATCGATCGGGCGCTGCTGCAGGCGCATCGCGGACTCGACAGTGCCGCCGAGATTGACCTCGCGGCGCGACGCCGGGCAACGATCACGGATCCGCAGTACGAGTCCTATGAGCTGTTCGCGCGCGCAGTGGCGGGCCTTCTCGCCGGCGAGTACGCGGAGGCGATCGAGCATGCCGAGCGGGCCGTGGCGATCACCGGGTATTTCACGCCGCTGGCGTATCCGGTGGCGGCCCGCGCCGCGCTGTGGGCAGGCGACGCCTCCACGGCGCGCCGCCTCCTCGAAGCTCAGACGAGCGCGACGTATTGGGGACCTGTGCTCGAGGCCGACGGGACACGGATTCGGGCTGGCATCGCGGCGCTGGAAGGGCGCGCGAACGAGGCGCTGACAGGGTTCCTCGATGCGATCCGGGCGTACGAGCAGCTCGCCCTGCCGTTCGAGGTGGCGGCGGCCGCGGTCGACATGGCCGTGCTGCTGCCCGGCGCAGCGACCGAGTCGCCGGCGGCGGCAGCCGTGGTTGCGACCGCCCGCGAAACGCTGACGCGCCTCGGCGCAGGCCCATTCCTCGTCCGATTGGACGGGGCCGGCGGCCGCGACGGGCGGCGCAATGGAAGAGGCGAAGATAGGGTCGTGGCCGCCCCGGCCGCGACGCCCAGCGGCTGACTCCCGCCTAGGGTGCCGCGACCGCGGCGCCGAACCTCGCGAACCGCCCTGCATTGAGCAGCCCGAGTACGTCAACGCCCGACCGCGCCAGCCGGTCGCACAATGCCGGCTGTGCGGGCTGTCATCTACGAAGCCTTCGGTGAACCGCCTTCGGTCCGCGAGGTCGCGGATCCAACGCCGCCTTATGACGGCGTGGTCGTCCGGGTCGAGGCGACCGGGCTGTGCCGCTCCGACTGGCACGGCTGGCGCGGCCACGATCCGGACATCAAGCTGCCGCACGTCCCGGGTCATGAGCTGGCGGGGACGATCGTCGAGGTCGGTCGCGACGTCGCGAAGTGGAAGGCGGGCGATCGGGTCGTCGTGCCGTTCATCTGCGCCTGCGGCGTCTGCGGGCCGTGCCGCGCCGGCGACTACCAGGTCTGCGACGATCAGGAGCAGCCCGGCTTCACCCACTGGGGCTCGTTCGCCGAGCTCGTCGCGCTGCACCGCGCCGACCTCAACATGGTTCGACTGCCGGACGATCTCGACTTCGTGACCGCGGCCGCTCTCGGCTGCCGCTTTGCGACCGCCCATCGAGCGGTGGTCGCGCAGGGTCGGGTCGCGGCCGGCGAGTGGGTCGCGGTGTACGGCTGCGGCGGCGTCGGGCTGTCGGCGGTGATGATCGCGGTGGCGGCCGGGGCACGGGTGGTCGCGGTCGACGTCTCACAGGCGGCCCTGGCGGCGGCGAAGGAGCTCGGTGCGACAGCGACGATCGATGCGTCAGGCGGCGACGTCGTCGCGCGGGTCTTCGAGGCGACCGACGGCGGCGCCCACCTCTCGATCGATGCCCTCGGCAGCGCCGGCACGGCGTTCGACTCGATCGCGAGCCTGCGGAAGCGCGGGCGGCACATCCAGGTCGGGCTCATGCTCGGCGACGATGCGCATGCGCCGGTGCCGATGGACCTAGTCGTCGCCCGCGAGCTCGAGATCCGCGGCAGCCACGGCATGGCCGCGCGCGACTACGGGGCGATGCTCGCGAGCATCGCCGAGGGCCGCCTCGACCCGAGTCGCCTCGTCGGCCGGACGATCAGCCTCGATGAGGCCCCCGCTGCGCTGATGGCCATGGACGGACCACAGTTAGTCGCGGGGATGAACGTCATCCTGCCGCGGAGCTACACCTGAGTCGGTGGACAACGCGAGGGTCGGCACGTAAGCTCCGGTCACCAGGTCTGGTGATTACGCTATTTCATCAGGCGCCGCGAGCAATCGCCGAAGCTTGGCTATGGCCGCATCCACCTCACGACCGCGCGACTCGATTTGGTCGAGGAGCTCTTCCGGCGTCCGTTGGTCCTCCACGGCCTTGGCGTTGGGATTCACAGCCTTCAAATCGAAGTTCTGTGCTTCTATATCGCCCCGTGCCATTGTCCAAGAGCGGTCCGAATCGCTCCGACTCGGGAGAAGCTCGAAGAATCCTTCGAATCGGTCGAGTGTTAGCGGCTGCTTCTTCGTAACCTTGACGTCCGAGAGGTCGTAGTACCAGACCCGTTCGGTCGGGCCGCCCTTGGTGAAGAACAGCAGGTTCGTCTTCACGCCGGCGCCGGCCGACGAAAACACACCGGGTGGTAGCGAGACGATGCACCAAAGATCGCAGTCGTCCAAGAGCTTGCGTTTGGTCTGTACGAACGCAGTCTCGGTTGTGCGAAACAGTACACCTTCATCGATCACCATTCCGCATCGGCCGCCCACCTTCAGCGAAGCGATCACGTGCTGCAGAAATAGCACCTGCGTCGCGCCAGTCTTGTAGGCGAAAAGGGTCTGGGCCTCCTTGCCTTCTTTCCCACCGAACGGCGGGTTCATCAGGATCACGTCGTACTGCGATGGCGCACCGACGAACAAGCCGCCGTATGTCTCTTGGCCGGTCAACGTGTTGCCGTGCCAGATGTGTGGGCTGTCAATCCCGTGCAGGACGAGATTCGCTAGCGCAATTGGGTAAACGAGATCAGCCTTCTCGCGACCCCAGAATGTGTCCTCCCGAAGTGCCTGGAGAAGGTCAGCGGTCGCTGCCGACCCGAGTGCCGCGCGCATCCACTCAAACGCCTGAGCCAAAAAGCCTCCGGTTCCACAACCGGGGTCATAGACCGTCTCGCCGAACTTCGGGTTAACCGCGCGAATCATCGCGCGAATAACCTCCCTGGGCGTGAAGAACTGCCCGCCGTCGTTGTTCTTCTCGCCCATCTTGAGCAGCAGGCCTTCGTACGCCTGGCTCAGCGTAAAAAGGTGAGTCTGGTCGACGGCCTCAAGGCGGATCGAATCGACGCGGTCGAGGATCTCGAGGAGGTTGCGCTCGGTGTCGACACCAACCTTGTCGATCGCCGACACTACCTGGCTGATCACTTTCTGGCGAGCCGTTGAGCTCGGCGGATCGGCAAGCCCGCGGAGATAGGGCAGGAGCTCTGAGTTGACGAAGCGCAGATAGCCGCCAAATGCCGCCTCTGTCAGCTCGATCCGCTTTGTCCCACCGGCCGATGCCCAGTCCCGCCAGCGATACGGTGCCTCTAGCGATGGCGTAAAGGAGACCCCGACGGCGTCAGCCTCGTCAGCCTCAAGCTCCTCACGCTCATCGAGGATGCGGAGGAAGAGGATCCACGACAACTCCGGGACGTACTGAAGGGCGCCCGCGTAGTTCGACCGCCGCATGACGTCGGCGATCTGCTTGATCGCCGCGTTGACCGTGGACGGACCGGCAAGCCGGCGGGCGTTGACGACCACCGGCTACACGGCCTCCCGTCCGAGTATCGCCCGTCGGATCAGCGCAGCTGGTAGGAGCTCGAAGCCTTCGAGCTCGGCCTGTATCGAGTTCGCGGTCGCGCCGATGATGAGGAGCCGATCACGAAGCTGTGTGGCGATCCGACGCTGTTCAGATAGCGAGGGCACGCAGACCCGGAACGCCTTGACTGATGGCAAGTACACGGTCTTGTGTGTCGCCCCGCTCGAGAGCGAGCGCACATACGTTCGAGAGCGGATCAGTAGGTGCATTAGGAATTCGGGGTCGAGTTCGGGACCGCAGACCCAATTCACGAAATCCTGGCTCGTTGCCATTGCGCGCCCCATTCGGGTTACGAATCCGACAGATGCAGTACGAGACATCACTACCGTTTCCGCCGGCAGGATTCGGGCCGAAGAGTGTGCGATCCCGTCCGCGTTAGTAGTCTCGGCGGTCTCAAATGCGATGCGACCATCGAGAGCCCGGATGTCTGGGAGAGCGATCCAGGGAATGTCCCCACCCCACCAGTCCGATCGGTAACGGCTGGGAGTGTGACCGCTTTCGAGTCGCGCAAGGCTAGTCAATGTTGTCCACATCCAGCCGTTTGGTGGGGGCGCGGCGGTGCCTACGGTTAATGGGTGAATGCCCCTGAACGCTTCGTGGTACGTCCGCGTGCGAAGCGCGTCCACGGCCGTCCGTCTGTCAAGAGCTGCTCGCCGAGCGGTATCGACTGCCGCGAGCTCGTCAGCCAATCGCGCGGCGATGTCGCGTTGGGCGACCAGGCTTGGGACGAAAATGAGTACCGACTCGAAAGTGCGCTTGGTGACGTGCTGCATCGTCGCTCCGTGGACGCGGCTCCTGATCCTTGCCATCGCGTCGCGGAGCGCGTAGTAGAGATAGGTCCGATCGACTCCGACTCGCTCGCGCGCCTTGAATATGTGCTGGTTCAGGACGGCGGGACCACGGTTCCACACGAACGCGTCAAGCGTGGCTGACCAAGAAACCAGGAGATCCCCGTTATCGACGCGATGCTTGGCTTCGACCTGGCCTGAGTAGCGGTTAAAGGTCGCGGCTGGATTCGTGAGATTCTCGATTCGGATGATCGGGATCCCAAAGCTGGACCAGTCACTTGGCTTGAACGCACGCCCATTTTCGAAGGTTGCCACGTTGCCAAGTCGCATCTGGGTCATGCTGCGAATAGCCGTCGTTTCGTCTCATATAGGATCTCGGCTGCGCTCCCAAGGAGCCTGAGGGCGCCGAGGCCACCCGCAGCAACGACATCAGGTGTCTGGAGCACGCCGGGATTCTCGAGTTCTTCAGTGCCTGCGCGGGCGAACTGGCCGGCGAGCGCCCCAAGAGTTGCGGATGTCGGTGGCGGAAGGCTTGCTAACCACTCGGCATGCTTGTAGCTAAATGCGTCGGCTCGGGCGATCCGCGTTTTAGGATCGAGGCCGTAGCCAAGTTCGGCGAGGACGTCGAAGAGGTCGAAGTCTTCCATCTGCTCGACCTGGCGGACGAGCGGTGCCGACCGACCGCCATCAGGGAGCGAGCCGACGAGCTCGCGTCGCGCCAGCGGAGAGACCCATACTGCGCGGAAGTCATCGAGCGTCGAGGCGCGATCCAGCAGCGAGGTTGCGATCCGCTGCTTGTATTCCTCGAGAGTGATTGGCGTCGCGCGTCCATCAATGGTGGTGACAATCGCGACACCGGCGCCGCCAATGCGGACGTCGATGCCCTGCACCTGGATCGTTCGCTCCGGCGGTTCGCTTGAAGTCGGGGCATCACCCGGGTCGCGGACAATGGTCGCTCGAGTCCGGAACGCCTCGCCGAACAGCCGCGTCGCCGCGGTGTAGTCGTAGATCCGGAACATGAGCTTGCCTGTCGGCGGATCAAGTCGCGTTCCGCGCCCGACCATCTGATAGAACGCGATTGGCGACCGCACGTACTTAAAGATCACGATGTTCTTGATCGCCGGGACGTCAACTCCTGTCGAGAGCAGATCGACAGTGGTCGCTACGAAATGGCTCCGGGACGCGCCTCGCAGATCTGCGAGATAGGTCGCACCGTGACTCGCCGCGGTGCACTTGAATGCATACGGCTCGGCCGGCTTCCGACCGTTCGTCTTGGACCAGTCGGCGTATCGATTGTTCAGCGCGATCGCGACCGCGTCCGCGTGCTGGTCCCGCGCGCAGAACACGATTGACTTCTGCTCGGGGCCGCCAGTCTCAACGAGGCGGTCGAACAGGTCGTCGACCATTGCATCGACTCGCTCGGGCAGGACGAGCTTCGCCTCGAACTGGCTAGCTTCGTAGCGCTCCCGTGTCTCGGCGACGCCAAGGACTTCGCCTGTCCTGGCGTCGGCGATTGACTGCGCCCAAACCCCGAGGTCTTCGCGATCGATTCCAGTCTCGCGCTCGGTGAACGGGCTGTCACCGAGAAACACGTCGCGGCGGACGATCTCGCATGCCGCGAGGTACCCGTCCTCGATGCCCTGACCGATGTCGTACTCGTAGACCGGCTCCCCGAAGTGTCGAATGTTGTCGGCCGTGATAGCCGCGTCCGCCTTGGCCTCATGGGTCGCGGGGTAGTCCAGCTCGCGCGGTGTCGCGGTCAGCCCGATCTGGACAGCATTCGGGTTGCGGGTGAGGACCTTGGACCACTCGCCCCAAGCAGATCGATGGCATTCGTCGATCACGATGTGGCTGAAGTAGTCGATCGGGTAGTTGGCCACAAGGAAGCTCGCGTCCGACTCGGCTGTATCGATGTTCAGCGTCTGATACGTGGCCACGAGGACTCGGGCGTTCTTCTCGGGGTTGTGCCCGCTCGCAGCCGCAACATCCCCGCCAAAGGCGGCCTGAAGTGCGAGCAGGCCCTGGGCGCGGAGCTCATCGCGATCGCATAGGAACAGCGCACGCTTGAGTTGGCTGGCGTCGGCGATCTTTCGCAGCAAGTTCACGGCGATGAAAGTCTTTCCGGAGCCGGTAGCGAGGCTGAGGAGTGCTCGCTTCTCGCCGCGAGCGAGCTTCTCGAGCACGGCACGAACTGCCGCGTCCTGGTAGTAGCGACGCGACGTCTCACCGCCTTTGTATGGGATCAGAAGCGGCTTCGCTGCCGGGGCCGTCAGGTCAATGCCGACGGCGTCCTCATAGGCCGCCCGGAGCTCAGCCGGCGTCGGGAAGTCGGCCATAGGCCGAGGACGGGGAGTCGTCTTGGCGCTCCGCCGATCGAAGAGTGTCCACAGATGGCCGTTCGTCGCGATGACGAACGGGACGTTGAATCGCTCCGACTTCCGACCGTAATCCTTAGCCTGATCGAGGCCGTACGTTGGCGCCTTGTCCTCTGACTTCGCCTCCAAAATGGCGACGGCGACCGCCTGGGCGTCAGGTTCAGGCTTTACTCGCAGTGTGTAGTCGGTTCGGCCATGGCTCGCCCGCTGCGCACGCCCGTTGATGATTTCGACCGCGCCGAGGGTTTCTTCGCGGCGGATGAGGTCTTCGGTCCAGCCGCGAGCATGCAGGGCAGGATCAATTAGTTGGACTCGAGTCTCTGCCTCGTTGAGCAACGCCAGCAACCCTGCGATCGTGCGTTTAGTTGTCGAGGCCGAATCGGGCGAGCACCCGCTCGCGCGTGAAGCTATTACGCAAGGCGCAGGCCGTGTTCTGGTTCGCGAACATCCCCTTTTCCCAGACGTACTTGTCTCCCGCGAGTGTCTTCGTCCACTTCACCCGCACCACGCGCTCGCTTCGTTCCGGGTCGTCGGCGTACTCACCCATCTTTCCGGCGTGAATAGGAGCGTTGAGGATCGGGACCTCGACGCCATCAACGAGGACTGAGAAGTCCTTGACAGGGACAGACGGCGCTACGACCTCGCCTACGCCCACGTATCCCTTCTGAGGAATGCAGACGAATACCCGCTGGCCTGGCTGCAGAAGGTCCAGCGTCTGCCAGTACCACTTTCCTCCGCCGCCAGAGACGAACCCAAACTCTCGTGCGTCGTCCCAGGAGCGGTGCTCGCCCTCGCCGAACGAAACGTAGAAGTCGGTCCCGTTCCAGGTTTCCTTCTTGCCGCCTTTTCCAGTCTGTGTGTGAGCCTCGGCCTCGCTTGGCGGTATCAACCATGTCCGAGCGAGATATTCGCGACCGTCATCTATGAAATACCGAAAGAACAGGGCGTTGACCGGTACGCCGTAGTCGGCGGACAGGTAGTTCACGATCCGCTCGGTGCTGGCGTCGAGCTCTGACGCGACGATGATTAGGTGATGATCCTGGTTTAGAAGGCCTGGGATCGCGTCGTTGAATCGATCCGCGAATGCCACCTCCAGCGGAGTTGCCGCGTAGCCCTCGTGGATCGCAACGATCTGTTCATAGGTAAGGCCCTTGACCCAAGAGCCGTAGTCAAGGGCTTGGGCGACGACCTCTCGCGGCGTCTTGTCCCGCTTGAGCTCAATCGCGTATAGGGACCCCTCGCGGTCGATCGCAAGAAGGTCGATCTTCTTTCCGTACGCCGTGACGACCTGCCGGCCGATGACCATAAGATCAAGGCCCAGCATGGAGATTTCGGCAGCAAGGAGGGATTCGAGCTTGTTCTCTGCCGGCAAGAGAGCTGGGTCTACGCGCGTCGCCGGCCCATCCAGTCGCCAAAGCGCGAACTCGATTGGCACCGCCTATCTCTCCTCCATCGACCAGACTCGCGGCATCCTACGTGCGGGGAACAAAACACGCGTCGGACCGCTCACGTGCGTTAGGTACCAAGCGCGAGCCATGACAACAAGGTACGCGCGCCTGAGGCGGGCGGACTATTCTGAGACCGTCGTTTGGCGTTCGCCGATATCGACCCAGGCGGCCTGGAGGGCTTCGTCCGCTCCCCACGCCGAGGCCGCGATCCAGGCTAGCCGCCGCTTCTGGTTGCGAGTCAGATCGTTCGCGGTCTTGTAGCCGAGGTTATGGTTGGGCTCAGCGTACGCGTGCATGAAGATAGTCCGCACCTGGAGTTCGAAGGTACTCGGCATACGCGGTTCCTCCGCCCATCCAGTTGGCCGGACTGGCGGCGATATGTGGCAGACCAAGTGGGTGCTCTCGTAGCCGAACTCCGCGTCTGCCGCTGGAACCTTGTGCTCGAGCTCCATCTTTGTGAACGTTTCGAGTAGCAGCTCGACCACAGGCTCAATATCGTGCTTGAAGAGCACGATGACCCTGCCGCCGATCTGGTCTTCAACCTGTGCCAATGGATCTGTGTAGGCTGGCTTTGCCCCACGGTGAATGACTTTGTCGACGAAGCTATCCACATCCTTGACGCGGAAGCCTATGCGGTCAATGTGTGTTTGCGGGTACCCCGCCAGCCCCACCCTGGTGAGCTTTTCGAGCTGCTCGCCCGCCGCCTCCAGTAGAGGAATGCGCTGCAAGTAAGCCGCTCTAAGCTGCGTGGCCTCGCCTTCCACTCAGACGCTCCTTTACGATCGTCCCGCGACAGCTGAGCTGATCACCCTCAACGACGACAGCCCTTGGTTGATCCGGAGTTCCTACCTCCGCCAGCGGCGACGAGACGACCACGCCCGACTCGAGCGAGAACACGCGCGTCGTCAATAGACGGTCGTAAGACGCGCGGTTGATCTCGAACCTTGCGTTCGTCATCGCCGGATCGGAGGCTTCCCTTACCCTAGCGCCGAGTTCCTCGGAGAGGAACGTATCTGCGATTTCATCGAGTGTCCAACTCGGTCGCGGCGAGTTGCGAAGGGCGAGGACGGCAATATTTAGCTGCTCGCGATCTGCAGGTGCGACGAGCAGGGCATTTACCTTCCTGATGGCGGCGGCGACGTTCTCTGTGCCCTGAATGGAGGTTACGGCCAGCGAACACTCCAGAAAACGATCGACCCAGTAGTTGGCGACATCGATCGAATTTCGGCCCGTCTGGAAATCAAGGACCTGACCATCAAGGAAGCTGCCATCGTGCGGTTGTCCCGTGAACTTCGCCGCTTTTCGCAAACGCGAAGTTTGGCTGAACACGTTCTCAAGGATCTCGACAGTTGGATGAGTGGACGGGTCGAAACGAAGGGCATCGTCGCGCGGGAATGTCCAGAGAGTTGCTCGCCCGTCGGCGGTGGCACCATCGATACCGCCGACAACCACGAGGAGATGCGGCTGGGATCTTCCGTCCATCGCAGCCGAGAGGCGTGCCGCGAGGTATGCGGCGGCGGCGTCCTGTGCCCTGGTGATCCCAAACGCAAGCCGCATCAACTCATCGCGCGTGCGGCAGCTTCGACGACGACCGTTGTCGTCCTCGATCCACTCCACCTTGAAGACGACGTCTGTCCAGTCGCCTTGCCGCGCTCGCTCAGCGGCGATCTCTAACGCGGCACGCAATCTCGCTGATTCGTCTATCGGGCCGCCGACAATGCCCAGGTCGTGACCTGCGTCGCCGGCGCCCGGCCTGACCGCGTATGCCCAGACTCTCTCGGCCACGGTGTCCCTCCCCTGATGCTCGAGCGTACCGCATCGATTCCGCCGGGCCGTCTGAGCGCAGGACAATCGTGAAGGTCTGCCTGGTGAGCTGCGTGACGTATCGCGATGGCACCGCGCAAGCGAAGGCAACTCCGTCCGGCACCGCTCGTGAGCCGAGAACCCGGTATGTCTCCTCGATCCGCGCTGTCGTGGCTGTACGGCTTCGAAGGTCAACGACAACTTCGATCACGAGACCGAGGTCCTCAGGCTGCACACCGCCGTAGTCATTCAGCGTTCCCAGAATGAAGCCTGCCAGTATCGACACCGCGCGCGGCGCGAGGTCAGCCAGATAGCGAGTCAGGTCCGCCAGAATCCCGCGGGCTGCGGCAACATTGATCGTTGTAGGTTCAGTCAGCATCGTCTTCTCCCTCTCGTGTGAGAGCAGATCAATACACGATGCCGTAGTGACAGCTATGGTGGCAAAAGGAGCCACGAGCTAGCTGGAAACGGCCGAGCTCGTCGGCAAATCGGCACTAGATGAGGACATTGCCAACCGACTCACCGTATTGGTTGGAGGTCAGTTCTCTTCCTCATCGTCGTACTCGGCCCACAGGTCCTCGAGCGCCGCGTATGCCTGGTTGAACACCTTCCATGGGCGATCCTGGTCCGGCGTTACGTTCGGCGGTACAGGCAGTGGCTCAAACCTCAGGTAAGCGCTAATGAGCGATTCGGTCGTCTGCTGCACGGCCCATGCCGTACGTGCAGGATGCGGTGCACCCATGCTGCGCGCGGCACTGCCGTTGACAAGAACGTCGCACGACTTGTCCAAGTGGTCGCGGACGAACGGGTCGTCGACCTCCAGCGCCGCTCGACGAACAGGACGAACCAACGCGGATACGTCGTCCAGCTGCGGCTCGACGTACGTTCTCTGCGATTTGCCTTGTGCGGCCCCTCGTGCGTACCCGGCCGTCCAGCCGACTTCATCGCTGGCCTTGGCCAGGCGTTCCATCGCTTCGCGGGCCATCTCCTCGCTGCGCGTGCGACGACGCAGCGCGTCCTCGCGGCCCCAGCGCCTCTCGTCGCTTGATCGCTGGAACCTGCTTGTTAGCAGCTGTCCGACGACCACAGCAAGAATTGCCGCAAGGAAGCTGATCGCAGCCACGACGATCGGTATGACAATGGGCGTGAGGTCACCTGGCGTCGGCATCGTTGCGGAGGATAAGTCCGGTCCCTGTGCAGCCGCGTGCGAGTTCCCCGATCCCAACCCTCTTGACTGTGCGCATCGTCTCGCTGTTGCCCTCCGCCACCGAGATCATCTGCGACCTCGGCCTCGCCGAGTCCCTGGTCGGCCGCTCGAACGAGTGCACGTACCCGGCGGAGGTGCTGGATCGGCCGGTGGTGACCGCGGCGCGGATCGACCCACGCCAGCTCGAGAGTGTCGAGATCGACCGCCAGGTCCGCGCGGCCATCGCCGACGGCCGCTCGCTGTACGCGGTCGACGCGGCGCTCATTGACCGCCTGGCGCCCGACGTCATCGTCACCCAGGACCTGTGCGCGGTGTGCGCGGTCAGCTCGGGCGAGCTCACCAGCGCCTGCCCGGTCGGCGCACGGGTGATCTCGCTCGACCCGTCCACGCTCGACGAGGTGGCGGCATCGATCGAGACGCTCGGCCATGCGCTCGGCGTGCCGGAGCGGGGGAGGGAGCTCGCCGCCGAGATGCGCTCGACGATCGACAACGTCCGTCGATCGACCCGGGCCGCCCTCGAGGCCGGCGCTCACCGCCCGAGGGTCTTCGTCGCCGAGTGGATCGACCCGCCGTTCGTGCCCGGCCACTGGCTGCCGGACATGATCGATGCCGCGGGTGGCGAGGCGCTCCTCGCCGAGCCCGGCCGACCGTCGCACCCGACGACCTGGGCCGAGGTCGCCGCCGCCGATCCCGAGCTGCTCGTCATCGCCGCGTGCGGATTTGACGCCGAGGATGCCGCCCGGCGCGCCGCCCACCTCGACCTCGAGCGCATCGCGCCGAACGCCCGCGTGGTCGTCGTCGACGGCGACGCCTACTACTCGCGCCCCGGGCCCCGCGTCGCCGACGGCGTCCGCCAGCTCGGCCACCTGCTCCACCCGGAGGCGGTCGAGGATCCACACCTGCCGCTGATCGAACTCCAGGCCACCGCCCGAGTCCAGGTGCCGACCTACACGTCGAGATAGGGAATCGCGCACGCGCTGAGTAGTCGTGCGCCCGATGTCGTGCCGGGCTCCCGGATCAACCCTGTGTCGCACACGCAGGAGGCATCCGATGCACGACTACACGGGGCGCATACTCCACGACGACAAGATGCGCCAGCTCTATCGAGAGGCCGCCGACAGCCGCCTTGCGGCCCTGGCTCGCCCGCCGAGGTGGACGGCGCGCGTCCGCGCCATCGTGGGCTTCCGGGAAGTGCGCGTCAGCGCCTCACGCTGGCTTCGAGGCGATCCCGTGGCGCACGGCCACGGCGGCCGCCTGGGCACGCGTACCAACCCCGAGCTTGCCGAGAATGCTTGAGACGTGGTGGCCGGCCGTCCTCTCGGTGATGAACAGCCGAGTGCCGATCTCCTTGTTGCTGAGGCCCTCGGCGAGGAGCGCAGCGACCTCCGCCTCGCGCTCCGTGAGCCCAAGCGCGGCGGCAGGGGAGGCCGCGGTGGCGGGGCGCTGATCGACCAGGTCGACACGGGCCCGAGCGGCGAGCTCCTCGATGGCCAGACGGAGCGGCGCGGCGCCGAGCCGGCTCGCCGTTGCATGGGCGGTGCGCAGGGACGAGCGCGCGGCACCGTTCTGGCGCCGCGCGAGCAGGGCTTCGCCCTCGCGATAGCGGGCGTACGCCGCGTCGTAGGCCTGTGACCAAGCCTCGAAAGCCTGGGCCGCCCGCGCCCAGGCTTCCGGGTCGCTGGCGCCCTCGAGTCGGGTCCCTTCGGCTTCGCACATCGCGAGATACGGCTCGGCCAGGCGGAGATGAATCGCTGACTGCTTCGCGATCGCCTCGTAGTGGGCTCGCATCTCCGCCAGGTAAGGGGATCCCCTCGCCCGGATGCGCTCGACATCGGCCGCCGCGGTCCGTCGGCCCATGGCGCCCAGCAAGTCCGCCGCGGCCCGCACCCCGAGGCTGAACATGGGCCCGATGCGCGTGATGACGGCGGGCGCCCGCAGAACGAGGACGGGAAGCCCGGCGTCGATCGCGTCGAGCGCAGCGCCCGGTCGCCCGTCGAGGATCTCGAGCTCTGCCCGGACCGCAACGTACGCGGACAACCATTGACTTTCGCCCGACGCCTGTACGCGCTCGGCGAGCTCCTTGAGCCGCTTGCGCACGGCCACTAGCTGGCCGCGGCCGACCTCGAGCTGCGCGGCGCGAAGCTCGAGTGCGATCTCGCCCACGCCGCGGCGCGAGTGCAGCTCGTCACGCTCGAGAACCGCGGCCGATTCGTCCCAGCGCCCCCGCAGGTGCAACGCCTCCGCTGCGTCGGCGTACACGAACGTGACGGTGACGCCGGTTCGCGTCACGTCGACCGCCCCGATCACGGAAAGGGCAAGCTCCGCGGCCTCGTCATACCGCGCCGCTGCAAAGATGAGCACGTCCAGGAGGTTGCCGTAGGCACGCTCGATGTCGTCGACGCTGTCGATCTCCCGGGCGATCGCGAGCGAGCGGCGCAGGAGCGCGATTCCGGATTCGGGGTCGCGGCGGTAGGCAACCAGGACGCCCAATGACGTCAGCGCAAGGCTCTCGATGCGTGGTGCGCCGACCTGTTCGGCGGTCGCCACCGCCTCCTCGCAGAGGGCGATTCCATCCTCGGCGTCGGGCACCATGAGGACCATGAGGATCTGACCGAGCGCCGCCGCAACGGTGGCGCGAGCGAGGCTCGGCGGATCGGATGGCACCAGGTGGGCTGCCGAGCGGCACGCCTCGAGCGCCCCGTTGCCGTCACCGGCGAGCCATAGGTAGCGGCCGAGCGCCGCAGTCAGCAGACCGGCGCGCACCGGGTTGGCAGTGGCGTCGACGAGCCGGAGGGCCTCACGGATGTAGCGCACGGACCGCGCGGGATCGTGCTCGCCGTTCGCGGCGGCTCGTTCCAGGAGCTCGACTCGGTCGAGCGCGAAATCCTCGGGTATCTCCGTACCGCCATCGATGAGCGCGAGGGCTCGTTCGAACTGAACGGCTGCCTCTTTCCGCGCACCCGCTGCCTCGGCCGCATCGCCGGCTCGGATTGCCGCCCGCAGCGCGCGTTCCGGCTCTTCCGCGGCCTGCCAGTGATAAGCGAGCTCGGCCGCACGGATCGGGTCGGTTGGCGCAAGGCCGCCCGCCTCGATCGCCCGGGCGCACGCGGCGTGCAGCCGGAGACGCTCTCCGCGCAGCAGGTCCGCATAAAGGGCCTCCTGCAGCAGCGCATGCCGGAAGCTGATTCGATCGTCGGCCCCGGCGAGCTCGCGAACGAGGACATACCGGTCGATCGCCTCGCGCAGGGCGGTCCCGAAGGCCGGGCCGTCCAGGCCTACGATGGATTCGAGGAGCTGCTCGGGAAACTGCCGACCGGCCACGGAGGCTGTGCGCACGAGCGCTCGGGCCTCTTCGCTCAGGGCGCTGACCCGAGCGACGACGACGTCACGGATGGTCGGCGGCAGGGCCGCGCCGGTAATCGGCGTAGCGGCCACGAGCTCCTCCGCGAAGAACGGGTTGCCCTGGCTGCGAGCGAACACGTCCTCGACAAAGCCGGAGGCGGCGCGGCCGCCGAGGATCGCTGCCATCTGCTGCGCAACGTCGGCGCGGTTGAATCGATCCAGGTCGATGCGCTGGACGCTCGGCTGCCGCTCGAGCTCGGCGACGACAGGCCAGGGGCCGCGTCCCGGCTCCGGCTCGTCGGTTCGAAGGGTCGCAACAAGGAGGATCCGTTCAGTCCGAAGATTGCGGGCGAGGAACGTGAGCAGGTCGAGGGTCGAGCTGTCGGCCCAGTGGATGTCCTCGATGACCAGGATCAGCGGCGACTGGTGCGCGAGCCGCCCGAGCAGGCCGAGCACGAGCTCGAGGCGTCGGCCCTGCGAAGTGTCGGGCGAGATGCCGGTGGCGCCGCGAACCTCGGCTGCTGCCGCGGTCTCGGGCAGGAGCGCGTCGAGCTCGGCTGCCCGCGGACCGGCGACGGCTGCCAGCTCGGTCGGCGAGAGTTCCGTCGGGAGCACCCGCAGCGCCTCGACGATGGGCGCGAACGGCGCGACCTCGCCGCTGAGGCTGACACAACCGCCGGTGAGCACCCGGTACCCCTTGGCTCGGGCCCAGGAAGCGAGCTCCGCCAGAAGTCGCGACTTGCCGACTCCTGCCTCACCGGCAACCAGGACGAGGCCCGGCCTCCCCGCAGCGGCACGTTGGGTGGCCTCCTGCAGCTCGGCAAGCTCCGGACGCCTGCCGATAAGCGTCGGACTCGAGACTCTCCTGGCCACGCCCGGATGCTAACGCGAGCACCTTGCGCCACCGCCGATGGTGAGAAGGCGTTCGCCTAGAAGCGCCGCCTGATGCCGGAGACACCGTCGAAGTCGGTGTCGAAGGACAGGACATCGCCAACGTCGCGTCGCTTCATCACCGCGACATGGAGCGCATCACGCGCCCCGAGGCGAGTCGTCGACACGATCCTGCGGGCAGCGGCGACGTCCTCGAGCTCGATCGGGAATACCTCGTCGACCAGCTCACGCAGTGTCTTCCAGGCCACTTTGATCGCGTCTCGCCTTTCGATCGCGACGTACCGATGCAGGATCTCCTGGAACACCTCGGCGTCCGTCACGAGCCGTTCGCGTCGGGCGATCGCGATCTCCAGCAGCTCTCGAGCGCGCTCGCGGTTCAGGTGAGCGCCACCGACGAGGTACATGGGGATGTTGGAGTCGACGAGGATCAAGGACCCTGCTCGAGGTATCCGCGCTCGATGTCCGCGTTGATGGCCTCCATCTCGCCGGTGGGATAGTCGTACGCAAGGGCCTCCCGGATCGCGCGGAGCTTCGGCGCCGGGTCCGGGTAGTCCTGTTCCTGCCGCGCGGTGCGGAGCATGTCTCGCACCCACGCCGCGGTCGTCTGCCGCCGACGCTTCGCGAGCCGCTGGATGGCGGCGAGCTCCTCGTCCTCGAACAGCACCTGCAGCCGCTTTGTCATCACGATGAGCGTAGTTGACTCATGCGCATGAGTCAACCGAGTCCGCAGACCCTGCGGTCGTTAGCTCGGGGCGGGAGTTCCTGAAGGTGCGATGGCCCTCACGTTCTCGTCGGCGTGGTCGGTGAAGACCGCGGGGAGTGTGCCATTGACCCATCGTCCGTGGACGAGCAGGTTCCCGATCGGGAAGCGCAGGTCGCCGGCGTATGGGTCGTGGCGCGAGACGAGAAACTCCAGCCTCGGATGGGTCCTTGAGCAACCGAGGCTTGCAGCAACCCAGTAACCCAGTATGCTGGGTTGATGAAGGCAACCTTGGACATCGACGGCGAGCTTTACCGTGCCGTGAAGGTCGAGGCGGCTCGGACCGGCCGAAGCGTCCGCGACGTCGTCGCAGAGGCGCTCGAGGCCTGGCTTGCGCGGGCCGAAGACCTCGAGGATCGCGAGTCGGCCGAGGCAGCGTTGGAGGAATACCGGCGCGACGGCGGCGAGTCGGCTGAGCGCTGGTTCGAGCGGCAGGCCGCCGAGGCGAAGGCGACTTACGGCTCCGATCGGGGTTGAGCGAGCACGATCGGGTCGAGCTCGCACCCGCCGTCCAACGCCAGCTTCGACGACTCCCGCCGGGTGTCGGCGCGTCGCTCCGCGGCCCGATCCTCGCGCTCGCCATGGACCCGCGCCCGCCGGGAGCGCAGAAGCTCGAGGGATCGGACTTCTGGCGGCTCCGCGTCGGTGAGATGAGGATCGTCTTCGCCATCGACGACGCGGCGCGAGTCGTCGTCATCCTCAAGGTCGCGCGTCGTTCGGAGAGCACCTACCGCCGGATTCGCTAGCGGGTCGGCGCTGGACCCCGGCGGTGCCAGAACCCGAGGGTGCTAGAACCCGGCAATGTTCGCTAGATGATCATTTCTGGGGTTAGAAAAGGCACAAGCTCCGGCTGAGCGGCATGGGCGCGCCGTGAAGGCCGCCTTGTCGCCCTTGATGTTCACCACGTGCGCATCTGCCGCCATACGCCGGCCTGGTGTGGCCTCGGGCCTGCGGCGCGCGGAGCTTAAGGGGCTCCTTGGCCTGAAAATGCTCATCTGGCGAACATGCGGACGCCGTTGGGCGCGGCTTTGGCTTTCCGCGTCGCGGGCCGACCGACGCTGCTCGGGTCACTGCGCGTGGTCGCTCACCGTGATGCCGTTGCTGCAGAGGACGGAGCTTCCGGCCGTGAGGCTCTGCCACAGAATCTTGTACTGCGGCGGAACGGCGGGCGAGAACGTGACCTTGCTCGAGAACCCGGCGGCGGTCCAGAGGCCCTGCGCCTTGACGCTATTGAAATCGAGCAGGCTGATGACGGTGCACGTCGGCCGTGGCGTCGGCGGCGCAGGCGTCGGTTTCGGGGTGGGGGCGGGCGCCTGGGTCGGACCGGGGTGCGGCGTCGGAGCGGCGACCACCTCCGTCGGGATCGGCCGGTCGGATGATCCGGGCGCGGTCGCCGGCGGCCCTGGTGATTCCAGCGCGATCGCGAGGCTCGGCAGCGGTGTTCCGAGGTCGGAGGTGACCGCGTCGGTCGACTGCGCGTTGTGGGCCGGGGCGACGATCGCCGAGTCCGGCGCCAGCCTGGTCAGGACTGCCAGCACGGTGACCGTGGCCACGACCGTGCCCGCCCTTGCCACCGCCCGAACGAATCGACCCGACAGGAAGCTCCAGGGCGGCCGCGCCGCGCCCGCCGCAGCAGTGGGTGAGGGCCTGACCATCGCAGCGGCACTGACGGGCACGAATGCCCTTGCCGCGGCCGACACTGGCGCGAATGGCGGCTGCGTGACCGGCGGCTGCGTGACGGGCGGCAGCACGACCGCCGCCGGCGCCACGGCGACCGGCTCCCCTTCGTCGGCCAGCGGTCCCGCGGGCTGGACATGCCACGTCCACGGCAGTCGGAGCACGTGGAAGTCGTGCCTGGACAACAGGTCGCGTACCACCAGGGGGGCGGCCGCATCGCCGAGGACGTCGACGATCTCGGCCGTCGGCGCGGCCTCGCCGAGCCGGTCGCGGGCGATCGTCGCCGCGCCCAGGCGAGCCCGCGCCCACGCGTCCGGCCGCTGCTTCTCGGCGACGTGCTGGGCCGCGAGGAGCGCGGCGACGTAGCCCTGCCCCTGGGCGATGGCGTGGGCTTCCCACACTTCGAGCGCCCGATCCAGATCGAGCTCGCGGCGCTCCGCGAGGAAGATCCGGACCTGCGCGCCGTTCACCCCGAACTCGGGGTCCGACAGGCTCATCACCTCGCGCGCAGTTTGGCACGCATTCGGTCCCAGCCCGCGCAGCGAATGGTCCTGGGTAGCTCGGGGCGGATGGCCGTCTACCCGGCGGCGATCCCCTCGATCCAGGTCGCGAGGTTGACGTCGCGCTGGGAGATGCCGCCGACGTCGTGGCTCGTCAGCCGGACCACGACGTTGCGATAGCCGGTGATGTAGATATCGGGGTGGTGGTTGCGGCGGTCGGCCTCGGGCGCGATGCGGTTGACGAAGGCGATCGCATCGGCCCAGTCGCGGCGGTGATACGTCCGCACGAGCACGTCGTCCTCGCGCCACCAGCCCGGCAGGTCCTTGAGGGCTGCAGCGATCGCGGGGTCGTCGAGGCGCGGCATCCGAGCGTCAGCCTGGCCGCATGCCTACAGATACCCCTCGGGCACCGGCCCGACGACCTCCATGCCGCGTCGCTCGGCGATGTCGTTCAGCTTCTCCGGGTCGGCCTCGCCACGGGCGATCGCGGCCGACAGGTCATCGAAGTACCCGATCATCTCCGACGGGGCGTACAGGTTCAGCTTGCGGCTCGCGACGGCGCCGGTCCGGAAGCCGTGCTCCAGGCCGCTGGGGATGAGCACCAACGAGCCGGCAGGGCAGCGGTGCTCCTCGCCCTCGACGAAGATCCGGTACTCGCCCTCGAGGACGTAGAAGGCCTCGGCGCAGTCGTGATGGATGTGCAGCGGCGGCCCGAAGTTGGGCGGCTCGGCCGCCTCGAGCAGGGCGAAGGAACCGCCGCTGTCGGCACCGGTCGCCTTGACGACCATCGCGAAGTTGCCGAGGTCGATCTGCCGGCCGTCGCCGGGGCGCAGCACGATCGGCGAGGCGTTCGGCTGCATGCGCCTCCTCCTTCGGCCGTTCAGCGCACGGAGAGCAGGAACGTGGTGTCCACCGAGCGGTCGTCGCCGCCGACCGTCCGCGGGTTGGTGACCGTGACCCCGATCGAGAGCTGCCTGGGCAACGGCGTCGTCGAGGTGGTGAACATCTCGCTGGTCGTGGCCGTGGTGCCGACGATCATTGGCTGCGTGTCACTGGAGAGCACGATGGGATCGCCGCCGTCGAACGTCAGGCCGCTGACGATGATCATCCCGCGCTGGAAGTAGGTGCCGTCGTCCGGGCGGTCCGGGTCGTACGTCCAGGTGAACTGGACGGTCAGGGTCTCCTTCGACAGCGTCGCGTACGCGATCGCCAGGTGGAGGAAATGCTTGCCGTCGCGCTCCTGCCACCAGAGGTCGTGGATGTCGGAGGCCGCGGTCCGATACGCGGCAAGCGGGAGGTTGCCGTAGTCGAACGTCCAGGTCTGCCCGTCCGGCGACGTGAGCCGGGTGACGCCGTCGTTCAAGGTTGCCAGGTACCCGCCGGCATCCTGGACGACCGTGAACTCCGTGGGCGAGAGGACCACCGGGAACGCCGCCCGACGGAGCCCGGAGGCGCGCAACCCGGGCGCCGTCTCGCCGAGGTACGTCTGGGCCGTCGCGACGTCGCCGGCGTTCGCGGCGGCGACCAGGCTCTGGAGCGTGTCGTACGCGGCCTGGGCGAACGCGGCCGGCAGCCCGGTCGGGCCTGGCGCAGTGGGCTGGACCGTTGGCTCGACGGTCGGCTCGACGGTCGGCTCCGGCGTCGGCGGCAGGGGACTGGGCGTCGGCGGCGCGGCGGTCGGTGCCGGGGTCGAGGTCTGGCGGACGGCCACGCCGGTCGATCCGAGCGTCGAGTAGACGAGGTAGACCGCGACGACGCCTGCGGCGATCAGGGCGCCCCAGCCGAGGATGGCCCGCCCGGAGATGCCGACGCGCCCCCGGCTCGACCCCCTCGCGCGCTGGCGGCGCGGCTCGGGCGGTGCGGGTGGTGTTGCCGACCAGGCGATGCTCGAGGCGTCGGCCGACGATCTGTCGAAGCTGCCCGCCGGTCGGTCGAGGTCGTCGTCGAGGGGCTCGAAGTCGTCGGCTGACTCTTCGTCCCCCGATTCGTCGTCCCCCGTTTCGTCCTCGGTCGACCCGCCGTCCGACGCTCCCGCGGCGCTCGCGGTTCTGGCCTTCGACCGGCTCGCAGCCCTGACCCGAGAGGCGTCGTAGCGGCCGCGCAGCTCCGGGTCGGTCAGCCATTCGCGCGCGACGCGAGCGCGGAAGATGCGCCGTTCGGTGGAGGCTCCGGTGTTCCCGCTCTGCGCGTCGATCAGGTCGAGATATGCCTGTTCGATCGCGACGAGATCGGCTGACGGATCGACCCCGAGCGCGGCGTACAAGTCGAAGCGGGGAATCGACTGGCGGGCCACCGCCGTCTAGGGTGCCACCGCGCACCACCCGCCGACAACGTGATTCCGAACGCGGCGGTTCGGAGCGGGCGGTTCCGGTGCGACGAGGGTCAGGGTGCCCAGGCCTGCATCGTGATCGAGCCCGGGCCGCTGCCCTGGCAGCTCGGGACGCCGCTGGTTGAGTCGCTGGCCGGGTCGGCGACGATGAAGTTGGTCCCGTCGCGGAAGGCGACGGTGACCGGCTGTGCCGGCTTCGGGCCGCAGTAGTTGTGGACCTGGACCTTCGTGCGCTGCACGTCGCCCGGTCCGATCCGCTCGAGATTCGAGGCGACGTCCACCCCGATGATCAGCGGCGTCCGCCCGTGATCGACGAGCCACGGCTCCGGCAACGGATCGATGAAGCACGCGCCGCTCGAGACGTTGTGGAGCTCGACCGAGGCGATCCAGTCGCCGCCGAGAGCCTCCCAACCGGTGACCCGCGCGGTCAGCTCGCCCGGTTGGCAGACGCGCGTCGCATCGCTGGGCACCGGCGTGACGATAGCGACACCACCACCGCCGCCACCGAACAGGCGCGGCACGATGAGGAGGGCCACGGCAACGCCGGCCACCGCCAGCCAGAGGCGGCGATCGAGCGCTCGCGCCCGTTCGAGCAGCTCTCGAAGCGTTGCCTCCAGCTGCTCGGGGAGACCGGGTTCGGGCGCCGTGTCGATGGCGGCCTTCGCCACCTCGGCCGGATCGAGGGCGACCAGGGCGCGACCCGCCAGGGCGCGGATCCGCTCCGCGAGCGCGGCCTCGTAGTCGGCGACCGTCTGGGAGGGCATGCCCGCGAGGCGGTCCTCGCCCACGAGCCCCTTGAGGATGCGCGCGATTCGCGCCAGGACCGCTCGCTCGGGAATGTCCAGCTCGCGCCCGATCGCCTCCGCGTCCATGCCGCCGACGTAGCGCAGCGCGACGATCATCCGATCGTGCCCGTCGAGCTCGGCCAGGGCATTGGCCAGCTGGAGCTCGTCCGACCGGTAGGCCCGCGCCTGCGACGCCTGGGTCGCCTGCACGCCGGATTCGACGGCGCCGTCCTGGCCTGGCCGGTAGCCGGACTCGACGATCTGGCGCGCCTCGGCGGCGGCGAGACCGAGGAGCCAGTCGCGCTGCCGGTCCGGAGCGGGCGGTGTCGGGCTGGTGAGTCCGCGCCAGGCCCTGGCCCACGCCGACCTGACCGCGTCCTGCGCCGGCCCGGGGCCCTCGCTCACCACGAATGCGACACGCGCCATCTCGTCGTGGTTCGCCGCGACCATCGCCTCGAACGCGGCGAGCTGCGCGGGATCGACGTTTGGCCGTGCCGGCGCGGCCTCCTCCGCCTCCCCGGCCGGTCCGGTCCCTCGCTTTGCTTCGTCGACCACTCGCCCGTGTCCCCCCGTTCCACGCGCGACGAACGAACTGGTCGCACGCAGCGCGATCGTATGGTGCCTGTTGGCAGCATGTCAGTGGCCCGATCGGGCCATGCCGCCCGAGCGGTCATAATCGATCCGATGGTCGAGGAGGCAACGGCACCGGCGGCGCAGGGGGCACCGGCGGCACAGACGGCAGCGGCGGATCCCGGGCCGCTCCGGCTGCTGGCGGGCGACGCGCTCGATCCGCTCGTCCAGTCGCAGTGCTCGCTGTCCGTGCAGCTGCGCCGCGCGACGGGCTCGATCGTCGGCCGCAGCGCCGAGCTGACCGCGATCGCGCAGGCAATCCGCGAGGCCGGGACTCGCCTCACGGCGGTGACCCTCGAGGGCGAACCGGGCATCGGCAAGACACGGCTGCTCGTCGGGGCCGCCGAGATGGCCGAGGCGGCAGGCTTCACCACCGTCGCGATCACGGCCGACGAGGAGATCCGCGGCCCGTTCCTGGTCGGTCGATCGCTGTTCGCAAACGGCGCCATCCGCGAGTCTGCCCTGGGCACTCGCGGCGAGGTTGCCCTGCGGCGGGTGGTCGAGGCTCTCGGGGGCCGGGACGAGCCGGGCTTCGAGAACCTGTCGCCGGACGCCAAGATGCTCCGCGCCTTCGACCTGGCCGGCATCGCCATCAGTGACCTGGCCCGCGTGAAGCCGATCGCGCTGCTGATCGACGACGTCCAGTGGGCCGACGACGACACATTGCGCATGCTCCGGTACGCCGTTCGCAGCGTCGCCGAGCAGCCCGTGTTCCTGTTCCTCTCGCTGCGACCGGACGAGTTCGCCACGGTGCCCGAGGCCGTCAACTTCGTCGCCGACATGGAGCGGATGGGACTGGTCCGGCGCCTCCGGGTCACACGCTTCAGCGCCTCCGAGACCGGGTTGCTCCTGCGCCAGGTCCTGGGTGGCCCCGTCGATGGCCAGTCGATCGCGGCGATGCAGACGCAGTCGGAAGGCGTGCCGTTCATCGTCGAGGAGCTCGCCCGAGCGCATCGCGAGGCCGGCACGATCCAGCAGATCGACGGGGAGTGGCGGCTCGGGCGGAACCCGGCCCGGCTGGGTCCCTCCGCGGTCCGGGCCCTGATCCCACCCCGGGCCCCGCCCCTTCCGCCCGCCACCCGTTCGCCCCCCCGGCACCCCGTGGCGTCGGGGCGTGACGCTGTACCCCTTGAGGCCGTAGACGCCGGGAAATCGCAGGCGCGGCGCGAGCCGACCCGTCCACGGCCCCATCGCCAGCACGACGGCGTCGCCCTCGATCGCCTCGCCCTGGGCCGTGACAACTCCAGACGCGGCGCCGTCGCGGCGCGCGATGTCCTCGACGAGCGCGATGCGCAGCCTGGCGCCGCGGGCCTGCGCCGCGTCGAGGAGGGCCGCGGTGAACCGCGCCGGCGTGACCTGGGCGGTTGTCTCGGTCGAGCCGAGCGCGGCCGTGACGATCCCGGCGCCGGCGAACCAGCGCGGCCCCGCGACGCGGTGGCCCCCGGGCAAGGTCCCCTTCCCCC
>CAYXVP010000003.1:0-18900 GCA_964468305.1 uncultured Anaerolinea sp.
GGGTATTGGCCTCGGAGCGCCGCTTCGGGTTTGTGGAGTCCGGCGGCGGAAGGTTTCTCGTTGAGGTCATCCCAGTGTTTGAGCGGGACCGTATCGGTCGTCATTTTCTGGCAGTTCGGCCCGCGATCCGAGACCGCCGCGGCTGTAGATGTCGGTGCCGCGCCGGTTGCCACCGGCGTCGAGGCCACCGTGGGACTCGTGGTCGCCGCGTTCCCGCCGCAAGCGGTCGCCATCGCCGCGACGAACGCAAGTGCGACGGTCACCCGACCGTGCCGGCCTCCTGGGGAGCGGTTCATCGATGCCTCCTCCTGCGATCCGTGGTCACGACTCATCGCGCGATGTCATCGAGCTCGGCAAGGCGAACGGGCCGGCCGAGCTCCGCGGACCGATCCGCCGCGAAGATCAACTCGAATGCCTTCGATGCCTCGGGCAGGCTCGTCAAGGGCATGTCGACGCCGTCGTCGAGTGCGCCGAAGAACGCCCGGAACTGCTGGAGATACGGGTGGTGGACGACGTCCGCGGAGGTCTCGAGCTTGACCCCGAGCTCGCTCCACTTGTTCGGATCGAGACCGGCGATCCGCGTCGACCAGTACTTGCCGTCGACGATCGCGCCGTCGCTGCCGACCAGGTGGACGCGGAGATGGTATGGCTGGTATGAGTCGATGATCGACGCGACCTTGCCGATTGCGCCGTTCTCGAACCTGATGATCGACACGGACGACGTCGGGTACTCGTACCTGGCGAAGATCGGGTTCGGCGACCCCGTCGAGTAGCTGGTCACCTCGACGGGCCGGGAGCCCATGAACCACAGCAACCCGTCCACGGAGTGGCAGCCGCACGACAGCAGGCTGCTTCCGCCGCCAACCTTCAGTCGGTTCCACTCGTACTGCTGCACGGAGGGCCCGACCTCGTGGTAGTAGTCGACCTCGGCGTAGTGGAGCGGCCCGATCAGGTCGCTGTCGAGGAGGCTCCTGGTGGCCGTGAACTGGTCCGAGAAGCGCTCGTTGAAGCAGACGCAGGTGTGAACCCCGGCATGGGCGACGGCCGCCTGCAGCCCGCGAAGCTCTCCGAGGCTGAGAGCGATCGGCTTCTCGATGATGACGTGCTTCCCGGCCTGGGCGGCCGCGATCCCCTGGGCGGCGTGGAGATTGCTGCGGCTGCAGATGTCGATCACGTCGATGTCGTCGCGCCCGAGCAGCACGTCGAAGTCGCGCACGATCTCGATCGGCCGTCCACCCTTCCCGGCCCGCTCTACGTCGCGTGACGTGGAGATCGCGACGACCTCGACGTTCGGGATGCGTGAAAGAGCGGTCACGTGCGCGCCGGCGGCCCAGCCATAGCCGACGAGCCCCCCTCGCCAGGTCGTCATCCTGGGGTCCTCCTCGGCGACTTTGTCCAGTGACTGGGCAAAGGTCGCCCGCTGGATGGTACCCATCGGCCACCCCCGTTGTCCATGCTTTTCGGCGTGGACCACTCCCAGCGAGTCCAGCGGCGCAGCGACTCGCCAGGCTGGAGCACCTGGAGGCCGGTGCTGTGGCCAAGGGCCGACATTCGGATGGCATCCGGCCACGCGGACCACGGCTCGATGCACACGGCGCCGGGGGACGTGTAGACGACCACGATGTCGATCGCCGGATCGAAGTGGATCCGGAGCTCGAGTTCGGGCAGGGCGAGCAGCGCCGGGCTCGCGGCACCAAGGAACACCGTATCGATCCGGCGGTCACCGAGGATCGGCGCGTTTCGAAGGTCCGACTCAGGGCTCATGGGGCATTGCTCCCCGGTCGGGAGTAGGTCGTCATCGAGGTCGAGCTGCGAGTTGGCGTGAACGCCCACGCGCACGAGGCCTGGATCGGGACACGCGAACCACGGATGCCAGCCGAGCGCGGCCGGCATGGCCCGGTCCCCGGCTCGGATCTCCGCAATGAGGGTGATGCCCATCGCGTCGAGCCGGATGTCCTGGACAACGGTCCCGCCAAACGGCCAGGGCGGTTCGAGCTCGCGAATGAGGCTCGCCGCAGTCGCCGTCGCGGACACAGCCTGCCAGGCGCCGGTTGACACGAGGCCGTGGACCGCATGCCGGCCCTTGTTGGGTGGGATCCGGACGTGCCGGCCGCGGAACTCCAGGTGCCCCAGGAACAGCTCCGCAACCCACGGCGCGACGAGGAAGGATCCGAACGTCGGGACCGGTCCCGCCCCTTCCCGCCTCGGGATAAGCAGCTCATGGTCGTGGACCCGGAGCGAGAGGAGCATCCCGCCCTCGTCCGGCGCCACGATCGCGGTGGCGTCACCCGCTGCCAGCTCGACCAGGCTCGAGATCACGACCGACTCGGTGGCGCCGTCGCGGCGAGGGCAGCAATCTCCCGATCGTCCAGCGGCCGCTGGTCGATGCGGAATCCGGTGAGCAATCCGCGATAGGGGCCGGTCTCGTCCTCCCCGACTCGCAGGCGTGCCGAGACGGTGGGCGGGCGAGGGAGGTGCCCACTCGCGGCAGCCGCCTCCCGTCCGTCGACGTGGATCGAGACCCGGTTGCCTGTCGACCGGGCCGCGATGTGGTGCCAACCGGGCGCGAGCGAATTCGGTGTCGTCGCGACGATGCCGACCCCGAGCGCGTGCACCGAACCCCGCACGTCCGCGGGCGCATCGATGACGGCGCTCGTGCAGCTGCCGATCGAGACGTAGAGCAGGCCCGCGTGCTCGGCCAGGCTCGTGACTCGCGTCCACTCGCGCATGCGTCGATCGCCGTCAGGACTGCGCATGTTCGCAACCAGAACGGGGTGCCAACCCGGAGGATCGAAGAACCGGCGCAGGCTCGTCCACGAAGCGTCTCGCTCATACCGGAAGAGCTCGGCACGGGGGATCGTGGCGGCGTACAGCTTGCCGTTGTAGAGATTGAGGTCCATCACCTCAGTGCTGTCGCCGAGCCGGCCCATCTGTCTCCAGGCGCGATCGGCCGAGTCCCATGCGGCAACGCGACCGAGCGGCCAGGTGCCCACGACGAGCTGCCGACGGTATGTGGCGATGGAATGGATTTCGTCGCATCGGGCGGGATCGCCCAGCGGGTTCCCGAGGTCCTGCCAGGCGGATCCGCTGGACATCCGTACCGAGGCTGGTTGGAGCATGCCCAGGATCAGCTCGCCGTCATGGATACCCATCGGGTGAGCGAAGGTGTCGAACGAGCCGATCTGCTCCCACCTCTGCTCCCCTCGGTACGCCTGGATCGTCCGGTCGTCTCCGACGACCAGCAGCTCGCCGCGCCAGGAGGCCAGTGCGAAGAGGCGCCGTGAGTCGCCCGGCCGGCCACAGTCCTCCCAGCGTCCGGCACCTTCAAACCGGTAGACGTGACAGGGCCCGAGGGTGTGCTCGCGCACCCGGGTCCAGTCGTAGTTCCACGTAGCCGCGTACAGCTGGTCACGATGCACGACGAGCGGGCCGGCGCCCGATGCGCCGTCGCTCCCAACCTGGCCCAGGTCCTCCCACTCCGTGCCACCAAGGTGCCGGAAGACGTGCCTGCGGTCCGATGGCCGGGCAGCATCCGATGTCGCGGCGTGCAGCCGTCCGTCGAACACCGTCAGAGAGTTGCTGATGTAGTTCGAGGTGGCTGATGGCCTGCCGAAATCGAACCATCGCGGTTCGCTCCCGGCATCGATACCAAACGAGATGCGCACCTCGTCGCCGGAACCGCAGTACCCGCCAGCGCTCGAGATGACGCTGAGGTTGAAGCCCGTTCTCCTCGTGGGGTCGAATTGGGTAGCCAGCCCCCCGGCGATACCACTCCGATCCCGAGGTACTTCGAGCCACAGGCTGATCGTGAACTCGGCTTCGAGGCGACATTCAGCAATCCGTGGCTCAGTCGCGCCTGGTTGGCCATCCGCGGCGCGGAGTACCGAGGTCATCGATGAACGGTGAGACCGAGCTCGCGGGTCAGCAACATTGCCGCTGCGCCGAGGAGCGTCAGGTCCTCCCCGAGTCCGCCATCGATGAGGTGGGTTTCTCGCGTCAGCGGACCGCCGAGCGACCGACTCGTGGCTTCGTCTCGGATCACGCTGAGCCATGGCTCGCCGAGCGCCGTGACGGAACCGTGCACCACGATCTCCCTGACATCCAGAACGCCCAGCAGGTGCGCGATCGCGTTGCCGAGCGCCCGACCGGCGCGCTCGACCACGGCCACTGCATTCGGATCCCCCGCTCTCGCCCGGGCGCCGAGGTCCGCGAGTCCGTCCACATCGATGCCTGCAGCGGCGGCGGCCCGCAGTATCGCCGGCGCGCTCGCCACCGTCTCGAGGCAGCCGCGGCGTCCGCAATGACACTCGGCTCCGTCGGCTTTCACGACGATGTGGCCGATCTCGCCGGCACCGTGACGATCGCCCTCGAACAGCTGGCCGTTGAGGACGAGGCCAGCCCCGATGCCGCCGCCAACATTGATCGCGACCAGGTTCGACGGTCGCGTGTTTCGGCGAAAGAGGTACGTGGCGACGGTGGCCGCCCAGCTGTCGTTGGCGACGATCGTCGGCATGTCGTATCGAGACCGGAGGATCTCGCCGAGTCGCAGATCGCCAAGCGAAAGGTTCAGCGCCCAGCGGATGGTGCCGTCGCCTTCGACGATGCCCGGTGTGCCCACGCTGATCCCCAGGATTTGCTGGTGCTCGCCGGCGAGGATCTCGTCGATGAGATCGGTGACCAGACCCACGGCGGCGTCCACGTCGCCGCCCTCCAGCTCCCGTGTCGCCCTTTGGCGAATCTCGCCTCGGAGGTTGACGAGTGCTGCCCTGAACGTCCGCTCGCCGAGGTCGAGCGTCACGAGCTGCCGCGCGTCGTCGATCAGGGCGACGAGTGTCGGCGCCTTGCCACCCGTCGACGGGCCTCGCCCGACGTCCCGCGCAAGACCTTCGTGCTGGAGCTCCGAGACAAGGTCGCCCACGGACGTCCGCGTCAGCCCGGTGAGGCGCGAGATCTCCGCCCTGCTGATCGGCCCCAAGTCATACACGGCGCGCAACACCAGGCTGGCGTTGTGCGCTCGCGTCTGCGCATGCGTAGCCTTCGCCGGAAACTCGTTCCCGCCCGTCGGCGCCAGCGTTCGCGGATGGAGGTCAGGTGGGCTCCCCTCGCCCCGCTTTGTAGCCAGGCGCCGAATCTAGACTGGCAAGGTGCGCTTTGTCCACAGACAGGACAAAGATTGACCCACCTCGTCCATCCGCACGATTGCCATCGTCCGAGCGTAGGAAGCAACGTCGTCCCCGGTCATCGAGCGGCTCGCCGGCGCCTCGTTCTTCTTGTCGATCCAAGGGTTTTGCCGGGTACCGCTCCCGCGTTTACCCCAGTAGCCTCGGACATGCGCTCGCCCATCACTCGACCTGGACGCTGAAGGAGGAGGCCAATCATGCGTCGGCTGGTTCGCGTCGCGGTTGCAGCGTCGTTGATCGCGTTGGTGCCCGTGTCGACGGCGTCAGCGGCGGTCGGGTTTCCGACCAATGTGTTCATCGCGGATGCGTCTTTCACGTTCGTGGATCGCGGCGTGGAGTGGTCCGGGGTCATTCACGTCATCGACGATCGCCTGAACGGCGGTTTTCGCGAGTCTGTCTTCTTCGCGCGGCAGGGTCCCGAGCGCGTGTGTTACCCAGGCACGCCCGATGAGTTCATCTCGAGCGACGGGATCGAGTTCTTCGGACAGATGTACCGCATCGACGCAAAGATCAGCGACGACCTCGCATCGGCTCGCATGGGAGTCACCGCGAGCGGCCAGAAGATCATCGTGGACGCCTGCACGGGCGAGATCGTCTCCTCGCGCGCAGAGCGGCACAACTTCGATGCCAAACTGACGGGCACCGGCGAGATCTCCGTCGAGACGTCAGACACCGAGATCCTCCTGCCTGACGGGACGCTTGTTCCCGGAACGAGCACCAGCAGCTCTCGGCCTGCGATCGGCAAGGTCGAGGTCGACAGGATCGGCGCTGAGGTGACGGACGCGGCGCTGTTCCACGGAGTAACACTGCCGAGCTGACACAGGCGGCCGGGAGCCCTCGGCCGTCGCGCACAATCTGCCGCGTGATTGACGATCGCCTGCGGAACGGGCTCGTCGAGGTGCCGGGTGGCCTGCCCACGTTCGCGAGCCCCGGCCTGGAAACGCGCGCCATCGCCATCGGTCGGATCGCGGCCGACTCCTACGAATACCTGGCGGCGCTTCTGGGGTCCCGCCCCCAGGCACAGGTGCTCGCCGTGTCCGAGGCGGACTGGCCAAGGGTCAGTGAGATGCCGCTGTACGGGCTGCCGAACGCCAACAACGGCACGCTGGTTGTCGCCGGAACCGAGGCGCCGCTCTGGTCGACCTTCGTCGAGATGGCCGGCCCAGACGGACAGGACGAGCTGGCAGGTCTACGCCGACGCCGACGGGACGATCCGGCTCGGGCCGTTCATGGACCTCGTCGCGGTGCACGAGGTCGCGCACGTGTTCCACGAGGGCACACAGCATTTCCCCAGGCTTTGGCTACAGGAGCTGTTCGCCAACCTGTGCCTTCAGGCCTGGGTCGCCGAGCGCTCGCCCGAACAGCTGGCGGCCCTGCTCACGCTCCCCCGCCTGGGCGCGAAGGCGCCGCCCGAGTCCTTTAGATATCGAACCCGCGACGACTTCGAGCGGCTGTACTCGAACGTCGGTGGCCCGAATTACGTCTGGTTTCAGTTCCGACTGCAGATGGAGGCGGCGGCGCTGTACGACCGCCGCGGTTCCCCCTCCGTCAGGCGTCTGTTCGATGCGTTCCTGCTGGACGACGCGGCACTCGCGCGGCGGCTCGAGACGGCCGTCGATGCGGGCCTCGCGGCGTTTTCGCTCGAGCTCTAGGCCTCCCCTGCCTTAGCGGCCGATCACCTCGAGGACGAGCTTCCCGGGCGAATGCGAACGGGCACCAAACTCGAAAGCTTCCCGAGCGCGTGCGAGCGGGAATACCTCGGCGATGATTGGCACGAGCTTTCGATCATCGACGAGGGCCGCGATCTGATCGAGCTGCGCGCGATTCCCCTCGACGATGAAGTAGACGCCACGAACACCGAGTGCCTCGGCGACACCCGGCGGAACCGGCTTGACCAGGGTCACCAGCACGCCACCCTTGCGCAGCACGTGTAAGGAACGCGCTTGCGTCTCGCCACCGACGGTGTCCAGCACCATGTCGACGTCCCGAACTTTGTCCTCGAAGCGCTCGGCGTGGTAATCGATCACCACGTCGGCCCCCAGACCGCGCACGAACGCGGCATCTCGTCTGGAGGCGGTCGCGAAGATGCGGACCCCTCGCCAGCGCGCCAGCTGGACCGCGAGCGAACCCACGCCGCCGGCGGCGGCGTGAATCAGCGCGCTCTGGCCGGCGACGAGACCGCCGTGCTGGAAGAGAGCCTGCCAGGCGGTGAGGGCCGATAGCGGTAGCGACGCCGCCTCGGTGTGCCCGATGCTCCGCGGCCTCCTCGCCACGTTGATGGCGCGGACTGCCACGAACTCGGCGGCTGCTCCGTCGCGCGGAAAGTCCGCCAGTCCGTAGACCTCGTCTCCGGAACGGAGGTCGTCGGCGTCGAGCGCCACGCGCTCGACCACGCCCGAGACTTCATGCCCCGGGATGGTCGGGATCCGAGGCGTCCCATCCTCGCGCTGGTAGGTCTCGTCCCAGGTCAGCTCGGTCGGCGTGATGCCAGTGGCGAAGACCCGGACGAGCACATCCCCAGCTCGTATTTCGGGCTCGGGCGCGTCCTCGAAGACCAGTCGATCCGGGCCACCCCGCTCGTGGAGTCTGATGGCTTTCAGCGAATCGCTCCTGACTTGCTCCCATGTTGTGCTTGAGGAGTGAACGACGCCTCGTTATGCCGGGCGATTGCAGGAAGGGTTGTTCAGCGGGCGAATCCGTATCTCCTCGTCGTCGACAGGCGCCTGCCAGCCGCCGCGGTCGAACCCGAAGCGGCAGTCTTCATCCGGGCCGCCAGGGCCCTGGTAGACCCCGTCCAGGGTCAGAAACTCGGTTGCCGTCAGCTTCATGGTCGTCGCTTCGGGTGGTTCGTCATTCGCCCAGTCTGGCCTGTCCTCGAGGTCGAGGCGTCGCCCTCAGCCTTTCCGGACGCGGTCGTACAGGCGCACCGACCAGAGATAGCCGACGACCGAGATCCCCAGGCACCACGCAACAGCGATCCAACCGCTATCGCCGATCAGCGTGCCGAGCAGCAGGCCCCGGAGCGTCTCCGTGATCGGGGTGAACGGCTGGACGTCGGCAAAGACTCGCAACGGGTCGGGCATCGAGCTCGTTGGCACGAAGCCGCTGCTGAGGAATGGCAGGAGCGAGATCGGCAGCGGCAGGTTGCTGGCCGTCTCGACGCTGTTCGCGACGAGCCCGAGCGCCACGGCGAGCCATGTCAGGGCAAAGGACACCACGACCAACAGACCGGTCGCGGCCAGCCACTCGACCGGGCCAGTCGTCGGTCGGAAGCCGATGAGGAGCGCCACGAGGACGACGAGCAGCACCGCCAGCATCGTCTGGACGACCGCGCCGAGGACATGCCCGGTCAGCACGGCCGCCCGCGCGATCGCCATGGTCCGGAAGCGCGAGATCAGCCCCGTGGTCATGTCCATCGCCACCACGATCGCCGTTCCCTGCGGCGCGCTGGCGATGGCGATGATCAGGATCCCCGGGACGACGTAGCCGATGTAGAGCGACCGCGCGTCGGTCGTCGCCCCGAGGCCGGCGCCCAGCGTCCCACCGAAGACGTACACGAACAGCAGCAGGAACATGATCGGCAGGACGGCCATGAAGAACGTCAGCGACGGGTAGCGCCGCAGGCGGCGCAGGTCGCGCCGGAACATCGTGAGCGAGTCGGTGAGCAGGTAGGCGGTCATCGGGTGGGTACCTCCGGCGGCGATTCGGCGGGCCGATCGCCGGTGAGCGACAGGAAGACGTCGTCGAGGTCGGCGGTCTGGACCGCCAGGCCATCGACCGTGATCGACGCCGCGTCGAGACGGTCGAGCAGCGCCCGCAGGCCTTGTGCGCCGTCTCGATAGGGCAGCTCGAGGGACAGCGTCTCCTGGTCCCGCCGCGCGCCGTCGCCGAGCATCGCCGCGGCGCGCTGGAGCTGGTCCGGGTCGAGGAACTCGAGCCGGATCCGGCCCCCGGGCACGAGCCGCTTGAGCTCCGCCGGCGTGCCCTCGGCGACGATGTGGCCGTGATCCAGGAGCGCGATCCGGGAGGCGAGCTCGTCCGCCTCCTCGAGGTATTGGGTGGTCAGGAAGATCGTCACGCCGCCGACGACGAGCTCGCGGACGATCGCCCACAGCGTCCGCCGGCTGCGCGGGTCGAGGCCCGCGGTCGGCTCGTCGAGGAAGATGATCTGTGGGCTGCCGATGAGGGTCATCGCCAGGTCGAGCCGGCGCTTCATCCCGCCCGAGTACGTCATGACCGGCTTCCCGGCCGCGTCGGCCAGGTCGAAGCGCTCGAGGAGCTCGCGCACCTGGGCGCGACCGGCTCCGCCGAGGTGGCGCAAGTCGGCCATGAGCCGCAGGTTCTCCTCGCCCGTGAACTGGTCGTCGACCGCGGAGAACTGGCCGGTGACGCCGATCAGGTGACGGACGGATTCCCGCTCGCGAGCGACGTCATGGCCGCCGACGAACGCCTCGCCGCTGTCGGCGTTGATGAGCGTGGTCAGGATGTGGACCGTCGTCGTCTTGCCGGCGCCATTGGGGCCGAGCAGCGCGAAGATCGTGCCGGCCGGCACCTCGAGGTCGATGCCGTCGAGAACGGTTTGCTTCCCGTAGACCTTGTGCAGGCCCATGACCCGGATGGCCGGGCGTCCCTGGCCGTTCATCGCGCACCTCCCGGGAGGCGCGCGGCGAGCTCCCCTGTCCTAGATGTCCAGGTCCTCGACACTCGGCCGGCTGGCCGATCGAGCAACCACTTCGAAGAGCTGCGGCGGGACCCGCTCCCGGACCTCGTCCAATGTCTGAACGATGTCGAGGGTCGATTCGCCGGGCTTGTAGGTGTGACTCGCCTTTGGGCTGATGCCGAGCTGGCCGAGGATCCCGGCCGGCTTGCCGTGCTCGTCGAGCGCCTTCCACTCCGGCGTGCGCTCGGTATGGACGACGAACTTGCCGGTGCGGCCCTGGTAGACGTGGAAGATCTCCGCGCCGCTCCAGTTCGTGCTGGTGAATTCGCCGAGGAGGACGCCCACGAAGCGGACCTTGCGGCCCTTCTCGAGCCCGACGCGAACGACGACCTCGCCGAAGCCGTCTCCCCTGCTCTCCTCGATGTCGACCCAGCGCCGGAGCGCGCTGGAGATGGCGGACGAGAGGTTGTCGCCTGCGAGCTCCTGGGCTCGCTGGTAGAGCGGCAGATCCGCGTCCGAGACGTAGATGGTCTTGTTCGGCACCAATGCATCCTATCCCCGCTGTTGCGGTGTGGGTATGCGTACCAATATACGTATACCACTACTCTGGTGTCAAGCCCCACCACGACGATTTGTCTCCGGCTCTCCTACCCTGTAGGCCGACGAGCTGTAGACGTGAGGTCCCATGACGAAGCGATCAGAGTTCGAACGCGCCAAGCGAGAGGCGCGCAACGCCAGGGTTGCCGAGATCGAAAGCATCTGGCGAGCCGCGGTCCCGAAGGAGGTCGCGGTCGACTTTGACGCGCGCGTCCAGGCCGCGCGGGAGCGTGGCCCCCTCCCGCCGCCGCCGGACATGGCTCCAGGCACGCCGCCTCGCCCGCCGCGCCCCGGCCGAGAGCCGAAACCGCCAAAGATTGACGACCGACAGCGTCGAGGACGCCGCTAGTGGCGCGCCGGCGCTTCAATCCGAAGCCTGCGAAGGTCGATCCAGCGGTGACGCAGGCAGCGGCGGAGCGTGCCGCGATCGCGGCCAGCCGAGTCGCGACCATCAACATGGCGGCCATGACCGGCCGCGCCGACATCACCCGGGGCAGTCGGGTTCGGATCGCGAGCGGGATGTATGCCGGCGAGTTCGCAATCGTCGAGTCCGTCGTCGGTGGCGTCATCCCGGCGGCCGTGGTCCGCACCGAGTCGGGCAGCAGCCGCAGGGCGAGAACGATCGACCTCGTGCCGGCGCCGCGCGAGGACAACGCGTCGGAAACCTAGGGTGACCGCGAGCGAGACCCGCGTCCCGCGCGCGCCACGGATCGTCGTCTCGCTCAGCGATCTCGCCGACCACCCACAGCCCGAGCGCGCGGCTCGCCGCGCCGCCCTGTACCTGGCCGCCGTCCGCCGGCACGGCGGAGACCCGGTCCCGGTCGACACGCGAACGCCGCCGGAGATGTTGGCCGAGGCGCTGACGGAGATGGACGGTCTGCTGCTGACTGGCGGTGGCGACATCGATCCCGCGCGCTACGGACAGGCGAATACGGGCTCGCGCGAGATCGATACGGCGCGCGACGCGCTCGAGGCCCGCGCCTGGGAGGCGGCCGCTGAGCGAGGCGTGCCGGTGCTCGGCATCTGCCGCGGCCTGCAGGCGATCAACGTCTTCGCCGGTGGCTCGCTGCTCCAGGATGTCGACGGCCACGAGGGCCCGAGCTGGGGAACAGGCGAACCGGCGACGCACCCGATCCAGGTCGTGGTCGGGACGCGGCTGGGGGAGCTCCTGGGATCAGCAGACGCGGCGGAGGCACTCGTCGTGAACGCCTATCACCACCAGGGGGTCCGCGCCGGCGACCTCGCGCCGGGGTTGGTCGTCGCCGCCTGGGCGGACAGCTCGGCCGGCCCGCTGGTCGAGGGCCTGGAGGCTCCGGGGGGTCGCTTCGTCGTCGGCGTGCAGTGCCATCCCGAGCGGACTGAGTCGACGCCCTCGGCGTTCGAGAACGTCTTCGAAGCCTTCCTCGCGGCCGCGCGCTGAGTCGGCCATGCAGTCGCGCTAGGGCGCGACGTTGTGGTTCAGGCGAAAGACGTTCGTCGGGTCCCAGGCGCGCTTGAGGGCGCGCAGGCGTTCGAGCTTCGCATCGCCGTAGCTGGCGCGGGTGACCTCGGGGCCCTCCTCGGAGAGCTCGTTGATGTACCTGCCTGGCAGGAGGTCGGGCTCGACGATCGCCATCGCTCCCCGCGCCCACTGGAGGTTGGCGTCGTCCAGGGCGGGGTCCGACCAGGTGGTGTCCGGGCTGACGTCGAACGGCGCCGCTCGACCGTGGAAGGCCGCCGTGTCGTCATCGACGCGTCCGATCGCCCCGCGGAGCGCGGTGATCGAGATGCTGCTGTCGCCGGGCACGTCCTCGACATGCGCGACAAACCCATCGAGGACCGCCGGCGAGCAGTCCGTCACGTAGCCACCCAGGATGGCGGTGCGCGAGCCCCAGGCGAGGGTCAGGTCGCTCGACTGCTGGACTTCGACGTACGGCTCGCTCGTCGTCGTCACCGAAACGGGCGCGGGCCCCGCGAGGAGCGGTGCGACGTCCCGCTCGACGTCCTCCGCCGCCCCGCTGTGGTTGTACGAGATCACGACGATCGGCTCGCCTGGGCCGATGCCGGGATAGCTGTCGTGGGCCTCCGTCACCGCGACCGTGAAGATCGACGAGACGGTCTCGGGTGCGCCCAATGCGAACTCGCGGAACACCGCCCACGACTGCTGCACGTCGCGCCCTGGGTGGATGTGCACCCCACGATGGAGCGTGCCCGCGAATGGGTGCAGCTCGAACTCGAGGCTCGTCGCGATCCCGAAGTTGGCGCCCGCGCCGCGCAGGCCCCAGAACAGGTCCGGCTCCTCGTCCTGCGTCGCGCGTACCACCCGGCCATCGGCCGTGACGAGCTCGACGGCCCGGAGGCTGTCGATCGTCAGCCCGAAGTTCCGCTGCAGCCGCCCGACGCCACCGCCGAGCGTCAGTCCAGCCACTCCGGTGTGACCCACCACGCCGACAGGGCAGACGAGGCCATGCTCCTGGGCGGCGAGGTCGAGCTGGCCGAGGAGGGCTCCGCCGCCAGTCCGGGCGAGCCGCCGCGCCGGGTCGACGCTCACGTCGTTCATGCGCGCCATGTCGATGACGAGCCCGCCATCGCATGTCGAGTGCCCGACGGCGCTGTGGCCGCCACCGCGGACTGCGATCCGGAGGTCTCGGGCCCGGCCGAACCTGATCGCCGCCTGAACGTCGGCGACGCTCTTCGGGAGAACGACGAGGGCCGGCCGGCGGTCGAAGACCGCGTTCCATACTCGCCGGGCGTCGTCGTAGCCGGCCGAGTCCGGCGTGATGACCTCGCCGGAGAAGTCACGCTCTAGCGCAACGAACATGCGCCGACGGTAGCGTTTCTGCGCCCGCCCTAGGATCTCGCCATGAGCCACGAACACGACTACGCGGGCCACGACCATGACCACGACCATGGGGGGCACGAGCATGTCGACTACCCGACTGCCGTCGCCATGTATCGGGCCGACAAGGACGACTACTTCCGGGGCGCCCACGACAGCCCGATCCCGCACGAGGTACGTCACGACTTCCCCGGTCTGCCCTACTTCCCGGTCGACGAGTCGCTGCGGTTCGAGGGGCTGACGCTCGAACCGTATGCGGGCAAGGAGCCGGCGAACTTCCAGATTCCCACTTCGGACGGTAGGCTGCGCGAGGCGGAGCGCGCCGGCACGCTCGCGTTCGAGCTCGGCGGCGCGACCCAGCGACTCACCGGCTATCGCTTCGCGCGTGGTCGATCGACCTCGCTGTTCGTGCCCTTCCTCGACGTGACAAGCGGCACCGAGACGTACGGGGCCGGCCGCTACCTCGACCTCGATCCCGATCCGGACGACGGGACCTACGTCCTCGACTTCAATCTCGCCTATCACCCGAGCTGCGTGTACGACGCGCGCTTCTCCTGCCCACTCACGCCCGCGGAGAACCGGCTCCCGGTCAGGATCGAGGCGGGCGAGCGGCTTGCCCCGGAGAACGGGAGCCACGCGTGAGCGCGAAGGCCAAGCCCAAGGCGGCGCCCGATCGAGTCGCGGCCTATGACCGCCTCGTCGCCGCGGTGCCGGCGGTCGAGCGCAAGGGCGCGTCGATGCCGTACACGTCGGTGAACGGCAACATGTTCAGCTACCTCGACGACTTCGGGTCGATGGCGCTCCGCCTCTCGCCGGCCGATCGAGCGGCGTTCATGGAGCAGTTCGCGTCGACGCTGCACGAGGCGTACGGGTATACCCAGAAGGAATACGTGACGGTTCCTGACGCCCTGCTCGTCGACACGGAGCGCCTGCTCCCGTGGTTCCGCTCCGGCCTCGATTACGCGAGCTCTCTCAAGCCCAAGCCGACGACGCGCCGAAAGAGCTGACGCCGCCGGTCCGTTCGTGGGCAAGTCGCTGTCGCGCTATCGGCGGCCGGTGGCCCACCGCCGGCGCCGCCCTCGGGTCCTACTGGTGACTGCACGCCACCGATTTCTTCCACCCCGGACTGCACTCCACGGCGCCGCGCGGTAAGGTCAGCGGCCCGGGGGAGGCAGCGATGGGGTGGCATGGAACGAGATCCGCACGAGATCCTTGGCGTCCAGCGCAATGACGAGTGGAGCACCGTCCGCGCCGCGTACCTGACCCTCGCTCGCCGCTACCACCCTGACGGCGCCGCACCCGACGGGCCGCTTATGGCCGAGATCAATGCCGCGTACGAGGCGCTGGAGCGGCGACGCCAGATGCTGCGATCAGCCGAGCGGCCGCTGGCGCCCGTCGGACCGGGACGGCCGGAAGCGAAGGACACCACTCCCGAACAGGCCGGCCCGAAGCCCGGATCGCTGCTGTGGCGGATGCGGGCGAACGAGCAGTCGGACTCGCCGATCCTCGACGTCGGCCCGTACGCCGGCCAACGGATCGCCGACGTGGCCCGCCACGACCCGCGCTACCTGCGCGGGCTCAGCCGGCAGTCGAACGGACTTCGATTCCGCCGGGCGATCGAGGAGGCGCTCGGCCCAGGGCGATAGGGAGCTCGCCTCCCCTACCCTGCCGTGATGGCCCTCGGCTCCGACGGCTCCCTCGACCGTGCTCACCAGCTGCTCCGGCAGTCGCCACTGATCGACGGCCACAACGACCTCGCCATCGCGCTGCGCGGCAGGGTCGACGGCATCGGCGTCTCGAGGGTGGATCTGCGGCAGCCCTACGCAGGCCTCGACACGGACATCCCGCGGCTCCGCGCAGGTGGCGTCGGCGGTCAGTTCTGGTCTGTGTGGGTACCAGCCGAGCTGCCGGAGGAGCGGGCCCTACCCATGGCGCTCGAGCAGCTCGACATCGCCGACGGCTTCGCCGGTCGATACCCGGACGTGTTCGGGCGGGCAACGACGGCCAACGAGGTCGAGGCGGTCTTCGCGAGCGGCCGCATCGCCTCGTTGCTCGGGCTCGAGGGCGGCGCGATGATCGCCAGCTCCCTGCCCATCCTGCGCACGTTCTTCGCCCGCGGCGTTCGCTACATGACGCTGACCCACTGGAAGACCACGCGCTGGGCCGACGCGGCGACGGACGAGCCGAAGCACGGCGGTCTGACCGCGTTCGGGCGCGAGGTCGTCCGCGAGATGAACCGGCTCGGCATGCTCGTCGACCTGAGCCACGTCGCGCCGTCGACGATGGCGGCGGCGCTGGACGTCACCGAAGCACCCGTCATCTTCTCGCACTCCGGGGCGTTCGCGGTCAACCCGCACAGGCGCAACGTGCCGGACGACATCTTGCGCCGGGTCCCCACGACCGATGGCGTCGTCATGGCTGTCTTCCTCGGCGCCTTCGTCTCCGACGCCGTCAGGCGCCACATGCAGCCGGGCATGCAGCTCATCGATGCCTACGAGCGCGAGCATCCCGACGCGCCCCGCGAGGCGCTTCGCGACATGCGTCGCAAGTGGACGGCCGACAACCCGCCACCGCGGGCGACCCTGGAACAGGTCGCGGATCACATCGATCACCTGGCCCGGGTTGCGGGCGTCGAGCATGTCGGCATCGGCAGCGATTTCGACGGCGGCGACCTCCTGCCGACCGACCTCGAGGACGTATCGTGCTTTCCGAACCTCATCGCCGAGCTCGTGCGACGCGGCTACTCGGACGACGAGATCCTCGGGATCAGTGGGCGGAACGTGCTTCGCGTCATGCGCGGCGCCGAGGCCGCCGCTCGCCGGCTCCAGACCGAACGCCCGCCGTCAGAGGCGACGATCGAGGAGCTCGACGGCTAGACGCTAGCTAGCCAGGCCCGGACCGCCGGGACGTGCTCGGCGTGAAGATGCTCGGTGAAGTCCGCGCCGATCGCGGCCTCGCCGCCCATCCACGGCAGCCCGTTCGGGTCGTGGGCGACAGACTCGGGCAGCGTCTCGATCGCGGCGGCCAACCGCTCGAACGAGCTGTCGTAGTCGTCGAGGACGTCGTCGAGCGTCCGGCCGAAGTCTCGCTCCTGGATCCAGGCGTTGATCGCGTCGTAGTCGTCATCCGCGAGGTCGGCGGGCCACGGCGGCAGCGGCATGGGTGCACCGCGACCCGCAGCCTCGACCATCGGGATCCGGTAGTTCCGCCACGCCGCGAGATGCGCCGTGAGGTCCTTGAACGTCCAGTCGCCCATCGGGCCGGGCTCATGCATGTGCTCACGGCCGACCTCGGCCACGAGATGGCGCCAGAACGCTCGGTCGGCTCGTATGCGGTCGGCGGCGGCGCGCTGCGCCTTCGATGCCATCGAGCGGAGTCTGGGCTACCTCTTCCGCGTCAGGCGAACCACCGGGATCGTCCGCGCGCCGACCTGCTTCTCGTACTCGCCGAACCAGGGCAGCTGCTGGACGTGGTTGGCCCACAAGCGATCCCGCTCCGGGCCGTCGCGCTCGACGGTCGCCGTCGCCGGGAACTCCTCGGTGTCGGCCTCGACGGTGACATTCGGCTCGGCCTCGACGTTGAAGAGCCAGGCGGGGTGCTTCGGCGCACCGCTGGCCGTGCCCGCGACCACGAGGTCGTCTCCGTCGCGCGAAGACGTCAGGATCGACCGTCGCGGCTCGCCCGACTTGGCGCCCTTCGTGTACAGCAGGATGAGGGCCTGCCCGGCGAGCGGTCCCCCGCTCGGCCGGCCCCCGTGCGCCCGCATGTCCGCGATGAGCTGCGCTTCCCAGTTGCCTGCCGCGTCGGCGTCCCAGCCGCCCTCGGTCTTCGTCTCGGTCTCCGTCATCTGGGCACCCTCGTTGCTGGTCGTTGCTCGCGCAACTATAGGCCGAACGTGGGATGATCGCCCTCGCGTGGACGCCCTGATCTTCATCGCGGGCGCGACACTGCTCGCGTTCGTGCTGTGGGACATCTTCCAGTCGGTCGTCGTGCCCCGCCCGACGCCCGGCCGGCTGCGCATCGCCCGGTATACCGTCCCGCCCGCGTGGCGCCTCTGGCGCTGGCTCGGCATCCGGACGAAGACCGGCCTCGCACGGGACTGGCTGCTGGGGATGTTCGCTCCGGGCGCGGCGATCCTCCTGTTCGGCATGTGGATCCTCGTCATCGTGCTCGCCGACGGCCTGATGCTGTGGGCGCTTCGCGGCGAGATCAGCCCGACCCCGGCCAACTTCGGCGACGCGCTGTACTTCGCCGGCACCTCGGCCCTGACCATCGGCTACGGCGACATCGTCGCCAACGGCACGGTCTCGAGGCTCGTCGTGCTGCTCGCCGCGGCCACGGGCCTCGGCGTCGTGGCCCTGGTCATCACCTTCGTGTTCTCGCTGTTCGGGTCGTATCAGCGGCGCGAGATCCTGGTGGTGACGCTCTCCGCGCGAGCCAAGTCGCCGCCCTCGGCGGTGACCCTGCTCGAGACCTACGCGCGCCTGGACCTGGTCGACGACCTGCCGCCCCTGTTCAAGGAGTGGGAGCACTGGTCGGCGGAGGTGCTCGACAGCCACGTCGCGTATCCACTGCTCGGCTACTTCCGGTCGAGCCACGACAACGTCTCATGGATCAGTGCGGTCGGGGCCGTGCTCGATGCCGCCGCGCTGATCGCGACCACGATCCGCGAGGTGCCGCGAGGGCAGGCGGAGATCACGCTGAGGGTCGGGGCCCACCTGGTCGAGGACATCAGCAACTACCAGGGCCTCTCCAGCGACGGGTCCGGCGTCGACTTCGAGGCGTTCTCCGGCGTGTACGACCGCCTCGCGGCGGCGGGCTATGCCCTCGAGGACCGCGAGGCGGCATGGCGCCACTTCGAGCGGGCCCGGGGCAAGTACGCCAGCCGGCTGGAGTCACTGGCCCGGTATTGGGCGACGCCCGCCCCGTCGTGGGTCGGCGTGAAGGCGCACGGGGGCTCGGTCCTGCACCTGCACCGCCAGCCGGCGCCGACCACCGAGGTGATCAGCTAGCCGGTTCGCAGGATCTCGACGACGTCACCGTCCAGGACCCGGTGATCGCGGCCGACGCGCTGGCCCTCGAATCGCGCCGATGGTCCCCAGATCCGGGCGCCCGTGCACGTCGCGGCCAGGTCGTGATGGACCCAGTCGGCGACGTCGGCGACGGTCGATTCGGGTTCGAGCGCTAGTGGCTCCTCCTCCGTCGTCCCGTTCGAGCGGAGGCGGATGCGGATGAGGCCCGTGAGGCCCCACGCGGCCTCCCGGAAGGCGTCGAGACTGGCCTCGTCGATCACCGATACCGGCCGCACGACGAGCTGGGGGAAGGCCGCCCGTAGGCGCCGGATCCCCTCGGGCGGCGCCTCGTCGGCTCGAGTCGCGGCGATGAAGGCGGGCCTCTCGATCCCGGCGAGCGCGACCTCGTCGATCACCGCACGGAGCTCCTCCGGGTCCGCGTCGGGGCGAGCGCAGAAGACGATGGCATCTGCCGAGCGGAGCACGCCGAGGAGCGCCCGTCCCCCACCGCGATCCTCGTTCGCGCCCCCGATCAGGCCCGGGAACCCGGCGAATTGGGCGAGGACCGCGCCCGTACCCCGTCCAGGCGGCCCCCGCCCGGGGGGCGCGAACGGGTTTACCCCCCCCCTGTTT
>CAYXVP010000003.1:18910-28820 GCA_964468305.1 uncultured Anaerolinea sp.
GGATGCGCGAGCGCCCCGTGACCGTGCGGGGGAGGGTGAACGGGTAGGCGCCCGTCTTGATCTGGATCTCCGAACGCGCTTGGAGCAGCGACGACTTGCCGACGTTCGGCGGCCCGACGAGCGCGATCTGCGCCGCGCCCTCACGGCGAACGGCGATCGAGTCGCGATGGACCGCGTTCGATCGCACACGGGTCTCCTCGACCTCGCCCGCGAGCCACTTGCGCAGGTCCGCGTAGGGCCCGTTGCGGTAGTCGGGCAGCTGCGCCAGGAGCGCCCGGATCTCGCGAGTCCTGGCGGACCCTTCCTTCCCTATGAGCCGTCGCTTCGCCATTGCGGCGAAGGTTCGATGCGGCATCGGCATGGCGATCTCCCTGGTGGACCCGGGCACGGCGCGAGGCGCGCAGCTCCCGCTGCGCAAGCGGCTCGCGTCTCGTGCGCCCCTTCCTCCGACGCTGGTTGTGGAAGGGGCGGATCAGCCTGCCTGCTGGGTCACCTGGGCGGCCCAGTCATCGTACGGACTCCGGGCCCGGAAGTCGTTCATGGCGGGCAGAGGATAGCGCCTCAGAACCCGGTTGACGGACCTTGGAGCGTCGCCGGCGTCAGGTTGAACACGCCGTCCAGCCGCTCGCGCGCGAGCATCTCCGGTGCATCGGCCCAGGCGCGCGTGCCGGGCGACCATGACGACGCGGCCTTGGCGAGCGCCTCGGGAGCGCCACGCTTCGGATCGGCGACGGCAACGAGCCGGATCTCGTCCGCCATGGCGGCGAGGCCGGGCAGGTAGTGCCGGTGGGCGACGTCGCCGGCGCCGACGACGCCGATCCGGAGTCGCTCGCGAGCCATGGCGCGAGCATACGGAGGCAGGCACGGGTCTTGCCTAGACTGGCCGCCGTGACCGACGTTACTGCGTCCCCGACCGCGGGCGGTCGGCTGATGCACCTGCTCGCAGCGAGGGGCGGCACGGCGCCCGGCGAGCCGACCATGGTGCTGCAGCACCGCGAGGCGCTGATCTGGACGCTCGGGAAGGCCGCCGCGCTCGAGCAGCTCGTGATGTGCCAGTACCTGTACGCGGCGTTCTCGCTCAGGGACCGCGAGGACGAGGGGCTGACAGCCGGGCAGCTGGAGGCGACGCGACGCTGGCGCCGTGAGCTCCTGCACATCGCGGAGCAGGAGATGCTGCACCTGGCGCTGGTTCAGAACCTGCTGACCGCGGTCGGCGCGGGGTCCGCGTTCGAGCGGCCCAACTTCCCGTTGCCGCCGCACGCCTATCCGGCAGGTATTCGGATGGAGCTGCTCCCGTTCGACGAGACGTCGCTGCGCCATTTCATCTACCTGGAACGCCCGGAAGGCCTGGACATGGCCGACCAGGACGCCCTCGCCGCGGTGGAGAAGGCCGCTCCCCTGCCCCGTGCCCACGAGGACGACATCGGGCCGCGGCTGCAGGACTTCGCAACGATCGGGGCGCTCTATCGCGCGATCGAGATCGGCTTCGACCGGCTCGCCGAGAAGCTGGGCGAAGCGCGGCTGTTCCTGGGGCCACGCTCGGCGCAGGCGACCGACGGCCACTTCCCCTTCGCGAATCTCGCCGCAGTGTCGGACCTCGCCTCGGCGCATGCGGCCATCGACACGATCGTCGAGCAGGGCGAGGGCGCCCGCGGCGACTGGCGCGATGCCCACTTCGGCCGGCTGATCACGGTCCTCGACGAGTACCTCGACCTTCGCGACGCGGATCCTTCGTTCGAACCGGCGCGGCCGGTGCTCGCGGCATGCGTCCGCGAGCGCGAGGACGGTGTCCCCGTCCCAATCGTCACGGACCCATTCACCAGCCGCAGCGTCGACCTGTTGAACGCGGTGTACGAGGTCATCCTCCAGCTGCTGGCCCGCTATTTCGCCCACAGCGACGAGACCGGCGACCAGCTGGGTGTCCTCGCCGAGGTCAGCGTCGGGCTGATGAAGATGGTGGTGAAGCCGCTCGGTGGGCTCGTCACCCGGCTGCCCGTCGGCGAGGACTACCCGGGGCGAACGGCGGGCCCGACGTTCGAGCTCTTCTATGGCTCGGACCTCCTGCTCCCGCATCGGGCGGCGGCGTGGTCTGTCATGGAGGAGAGGATGCGAGTCCTGGCCGAGCTCGGCACGCGCTGCCAAGAGGTGTGCTCGCCGCTGCACCTGCCGACCCTCACGCACATCACCGAGGCCCTCGCCGACCTCGCGGACCAGCTCGCCGAGGCGCGTTGACATCTGGCCTAGGCGGCCGGACCTGTGCCAAACTCGCCCGCGAGACCCGGCGAGGAGGAGACGCGATGCGGACCGATCGACTGGCGGCACTGGCCGCCATCACCCTGTTCGTGGCTGCTTGCGGGGGCGGCGGCGCATCGAACGCGCCGAGCCAGGCCGCGAGCGCGGCGGCAACCTCGGCAGCGAGCGAGGGCCCGACCGAGGCGGCCATCGCCGCGCCGACGAGCCTGATCACGGCGGGCACGCTAACCGACTGCGTCGACATCGAATACTCGCCGATGGAATTCTTCGCCTCGGCCGATGTCACCGATCCGAACCAATCGACGGGCTTCGACGTCGACGCCGCGCGGGCCGTCGCGGAGAAGCTCGGGCTCAAGCTCGAGATCAGGAACTCAGCCTTCGATAGCCTGATCCCCGACCTTCAGGCCGGCCGGTGCGACATCGTCTGGTCGGCGCTGTACGTGTCGGACGATCGGCTCAAGGTGGCCGACGCCGTGCCCTACATGGCCACGGGCCACGTGATCATGGTCACGAAGGGCAACCCAAAGGCGATCACCAAGGTCGACGACCTGTGCGGCAAGACGATCTCGATCCAGGGCGGCGGACTCGTCGAGACCGACTCGAAGAAGGCAAGCGACGACTGCGTCGCCGCCGGCAAGCAGGCGATCACCATCCAGTCCTACCCGAAGGTCGCCGACGAGTTCCAGCAGATCGTGCTCGGCCGCGTCGACGCCGTCTGGGAGACGGACACGGCCGTGTCCGACTGGCTCCTCAAGCACCCCGGCGACTACGAGGTCGGCTTCGCCTTCCCGCACAACAAGAACTACGGCGTGTACTACGGCAAGGGCAAGACCGACGTGGGCACCGCGCTGACGGCCGCGCTCGCGGCCCTCAAGGCCGACGGCACGCTGGCGGCAATCGCGGCGCAGTACCAGATGGACGCGGCGACGCTCGATACCGTGCAGCAGTAGGCCGACCCCCGAACCAAACCGGATGAGGCCCGCCCGAGCTGGGTGAACATCCAGATCCTCCTCGACGCGCTGACCTCGCGGGCGCTCCGCGAGGGCCTCGTCGTGACGATCTCGCTGACCGTGGTCTCGTTCTCGCTGGGGTTCGTGATCGGGCTGGTCGTCGCGCTCCTGCGCGACAGCCGGTTCCGGCTCGTGCGCGCGGCGGCGTGGACGTACATCTGGGTCTTCCGTGCGATCCCGACCCTCGTCCTCCTGCTCTTCGCCTGGAATGCGCTGCCCCAGCTCATCCCGGCGCTGAAGGGCCCGGGGTACCCGGCCTTCCTCGCCGCCACCCTCGCCCTGTCCATCAACGAGGCGGCCTACGCCGCCGAGATCCTGCGCGGCGGCCTGCTGTCGATCGATGACGGTCAGCGGCTGGCCGCCCGCGCCCTCGGCATGCCGCCGACCTCGGTGTTCCGGCGGGTCGTCCTGCCCCAGCTCGTCCGGGTCGTCATCCCGGCGGCGGCGAACGACTTCATCACGATGCTGAAGATCACCAGCCTGGCCTCGGTGATCTCGCTGCGCGACATCGTCACGAACACGCAGACGAACATCGCCACGTCGTTCCGCTTCGCCGAGTGGTACACGGCCGCGGCGATCTACTACCTGGTGCTCGTCAGCATCTTCATGGTCGGCCAGGCCTGGCTCGAACGCCGTTACGTCTGGGTCTCCCAGCCAGTGGGCGGCCGATCGGGTCTCGGCCTGCTGGGCGGCAACACCTCGGCCCGATGACGACGCACATCCTTGACGACGACGTCATCGCCGCTCTGCGCGCCGGCGCGCCGGACGAGTACGTGCTGGAGGCTCGCGATGTCCGCCGGACTTATGGCAGCCACGCCGTGCTCCGCGGCGTCACGTTCGGGATCAAGCGCGGCGAGGTCAAGGCGATCCTCGGTCCGTCCGGCTCTGGGAAGAGCACCCTGCTCCGCTGCCTCGCCCTGCTCGAGCCGGTCGACGGCGGCGAGGTCCGCCTCGGAGGCCAGGAGCTCGGCGTGCAGCACCGAGACGGGCGGGCCGACCGTCTCCCGGAGCGCGACCTCGCCCGCCAGCGAACCGACATCGGCATGGTCTTCCAGCGCTTCAACCTGTTTCCGCACCTGACCGCGCTGGGCAACGTGATGCTCGGGCTGACAGAGGTCCGGAGGGTGCCCGCCACCGAGGCACGGAGCATCGCCGGCACGATGATCGAACGGGTCGGCCTGGCCCATCGCGCGAGCTTCTACCCGGCGGAGCTATCCGGCGGGCAGCAGCAGCGCGTCGCGATCGCGCGGGCGCTCGTGATGCGGCCGAAGGTGATGCTCTTCGACGAGCCGACGTCGGCGCTCGACCCGGAGCTGGTCGGCGAGGTGCTGCGGGTGATCGAGGAGCTCGCCCGCGAAGGCATGACGATGGTCGTGGTGACCCACGAGATCGGCTTCGCCCGCGGCGTGGCGAACCGGGTCCTGATGATGGACGAGGGCCAGATCGTCGAGGACGGCGCGCCCGCCGAGTTCTTCTCGAACCCCCGGCAGGAGCGGACGCGCCGCTTCCTCGACGCGGTCCGGTAGCTCAGCTTCCGCAGATGACTCCGAACAGGCAAGGCCCGAGCCGTTGCCAGTTCCCGGTGACGTCGTTGGTGCTCGCGTCGAGGCTATGCGGAGGCGTCTTGCCATCGACCGGGATGACGACGATGTTGTTGCCGGTGCTCTGGTATCCGAACAACAGGGTGTCGTCGGGGGACCAGTAGAGCGGGGATCCGGTGACGTCGTCGACCGAGATGTGACGGGGGTTGCTGCCGTCGACATTGGCTACCCACACGTCATCGACCGGGCCGGTGGCACGACCGACCTCCCACGCGATCTGCGTCCCGTCGTTCGACCACGTCGGCCAGAATTCGTCGTCCGCCTGTTGCCGGTCGCTGAGGCGACGGGCCGCCGCGCCGTCCGCCGGGACAACGTAGATCTTGTGCGGCCAGACGTTGCCGTAGGCGAGGATGCTCTTGCCATCGGGCGACCACTGGGGGACTCCGTATGCGGCCGAATCACCCGGAGGGGCGGCTGTCCTGCGCATGTTGGTGCCGTCGGCGTTCACCACGTCGAGGTAGGCAGTCTGGAGATCGGCCGAGATCTCGCGAAAGAGGATCCTGGTGCCATCTGGCGACCACGCAGGGTCCATCGCACGGACTCCAGGCAGGAGTTCGGCGAACGACCCCCTCGCAACATCGGCGATCGCCATCGTGCCGAACCAGACGTTTTCGCGGGTCACGGTCCTGTGCATGAAGACGAGGTGCTGACTGTCCGGCGACCAGCTCGGCTGGATCACGATGCCCCGGCCGAGATCGCTGAAGATCGTCGAATCAAGCTTCATCGGGTCGCTACCGTCTGCCTTCGACACGACGAGCGAAGCGGGCGCCGACGCATTGGCTCGCGTGAAATACGCCAGCAAATCGCCGCTGGGGGAGAACAACGGCGCGGTTTCGATCGCAGGTCCGGTCGTGATGTTGCGACGACCGGTACCGTCGGCGTTGGTCACGATGATGTCGCCGTCGGCGGCGAACGTGATGAGCCCGTTGCGCGCCGGCCCGAAGGGCGCCGGACGCTGGTGGGTGCCGACGTACAGCGCCGCCGCGGCGAGGGCGGCGACGAGGGCGACAACGACCAGGATCAGCACCGGTCGCGGAACGCTCGGAACGAAGCGAAGTCGAAGTGTCGAGATCATCGAGGGCCACCTCTTGGTCAGCAGCAGCCGGCTCGGGCGGCGCGGCGTCGCCGCGGAGCGGGTGATGGCCGCATCGACCATCGACGCCGGCGCAGCACCGCGCGCGTCTTCCTGGAACCAGCTTGCGAGGAGGCGGTCCATGTCGTCGCGAGGCATCCGAAGGTCGTCTCGCGCGGTCATGGGACCCGCCCTTCGGTCAGTTGCGAGCCCGGCTCGGGAGACCCGAGCGCGATGCGCATCGCCCGCGCGCCGCGGTGGAGCCGCGACTTGACCGTGCCCTGCGGCAGGTCCACGAGCTCGGCGATCTCCGGAACGGAGTAGCCCGCGTAGTGATGAAGCACGAGAACTGCCCGATGCTGCGGATCGAGCTGGCGGAAGCCACGCTCGAGGGCGTCGCGGTCGGCCAGCATCGACACGTCGTCCGGCCGCGCACCATAGAGCTCAAGCTCCGGGACCTCCACCTCGCGCCGTCGTCGATCACGCCGCGCCTCGCGATAGCAGGCGTGGACGAGCACGCGATGGAGCCAGCCCTCGAACCGGTCGGGATCGCGCAGCGCCGAGAGGTCACGCCAGGCAGCGACGAGCGCCTCCTGCGTGGCGTCCTCGGCCCGTTCGCGATCTCGCAGGATCAGGCGAGCGACGGCGTACAGTCGATCGGCCGATGCCCGCGCCAGGATGGCGAAGGCATCGTGATCGCCCGCGATCGCCCGCTCCACGAGACCCCGGTCCATCGGGCCTCCAAAGCCGGCGCGGCTAGATGCCGCGCTCTAGGGGTAAAGGGACGTCAGGTCGGGGAATCGTTCCCGAGCTTTGAATCGTTCCTCGCGACGGCGATGAGGGCGAGGCACTCGTAGGCGAGATTCGCCGCGGCCAGCGCGGTCAGCTCGGCGTGATCGTAGGCGGGCGCCACCTCGACGACATCCACGCCCACGACTGGCAGTCCGGCCAGGCCGCGCAGGATCAGCATCAGCTCGCGGGTCGTGAGACCCCCGGGCTCGGGCGTGCCGGTGCCGGGCGCGTGCGCTGGGTCGAGCACGTCGATGTCGATGCTCAGGTAGACCGGCGAGTCCCCCACCCGGCTCCGGAGCCGCTCGATCGCCGCATCGACCCCGTCGCGCGCGATATCGACGGTCGACACGATCTCGAAGCCGAAGCCCTTGTCGTCCTTGAGGTCGTGGGTCCCGTACAGCGAGCCGCGGATGCCCACGTGGACGCAGCGGTCCGCCGCGAGGAGACCCTCCTCGAAGGCACGGCGGAACGGCGTTCCGTGCGTGTAGGCGGCGCCGAAGTAGGTGTTCCAGGTGTCGAGGTGGGCGTCGAAGTGGACCAGCGCGATCGGGCCGTGGCGGGCGCGAGCGACGCGCAGCAGCGGCAGCGCGATCGTGTGATCGCCGCCGAGGACGACGAGTCTGTCGGCACGCTCGAGCGTTTCCGTGGCCCCGGCCTCGATCTGGGCGATGGCCTCGGCGATGTCGAATGGGTTCGGGGCGAGATCGCCCGCGTCGGCGACCTGGGCGAGGGACCAGGGCTGGACGCCGAGCGCCGGGTGGTAGGGCCGGAGCAGCTTCGAGCCGGCACGGATCGCGGCCGGCCCGAATCGCGCGCCGGGGCGGTACGAGACGCCCGAGTCGAATGGCACGCCGACGATGGCCACCCGCGCCCGCGGAACGTCCTCGAGGCGCGGCAGCCGAGCGAACGTGTCGGGGCCGACATAGCGCGGCCGAACACGGCCGTCCGGCGCGCCGATGGGATCCATCGTTCTGAACGATAGCCCTGCCAGCTGCCGCCAACAGGGTGGGGCTGACCCTACTCGAAAACGCCCGGTGCCCGGCTGGTTGGCGGCGCCTCCCGGTCCGATCGTGGCGACGAACGCGGATGGACCGTGAGATCGTTTGAAAGGAAGGGATGCACAGCTGATGGCGATCAATCGCCGATTTCTCTACGCCGGGTTGTTTCTGGTCGCGCTGGGCGGCGTGCTCGTCGCGGTCGACCTGACGGCCGTGAGCACCCACGCGCTCACGAGCGCGCTGCGCCTGTGGCCGCTCGCGTGGATTGCGCTCGGCGTCGGGATCGTCCTGCGGCGGAGCCGGTTCGCGCTCGTCGCGGGGATCCTCGCCGCCTTCGTCCCGGGCGCGGTGCTCGGGGCCGCACTGGCCGTTGCTCCGCACGTGAGCACCGAGTGCGGCAGCGGCGGCGACGTCCTCGATCAGCGGACCACTGACGGCACGCTGACCGCGGGCGCGAACGTCACCGTCAATGTCGACTGCGGTTCCCTGACTCTGGACACGCGAACCGGCTCCGGCTGGTCGGTGGTCAGCACGTCCACGCGCAACCGGATGCCGACGATCGACGCCACAGGCCAGGTCCTGGCGGTGCGTTCGACGGGCAGCGACAGCTGGCTCGCGGACGGCAAGCAGCGCCTGGCGCTGACCCTGCCGACGAGCCCGATCTCGAACCTGTCCGTCGCCCTGAACGCCGGCCGCTCCGAGCTCTCGCTCGAGGGCGCGACGGTCCGGCACCTCGACCTCCAGGGCAATGCCGCCGACATCCTCGTCGACGCGAATGGCGCGGCGATCGAGAAGCTGGACGCGAGCCTGGACCTCGGGCGGCTGTCGATCCAGCTCCCGCAGCGCGGCACGTACACCGGAAAGGTCGACGTCAACGCCGGCCAGCTGCGGCTGTGCATCCCCTATTTCCTGGGGGTGCACGTGGCCTTCAGCGGCTCCCCGCGCGACGTCCGCATCAACGGGCTGACGTCCGACGGCTCGGTCTGGGAGAACGAGGCATACGCCTCGGCGACGAACCGCGCCGATCTCATCGTGAACGTGAACCTTGGCAGCGTTGCCATCAATCCGATCGGAGGATGCAAGTGAACCGCCGTCTGTATCGCTGTCGCGAGAACCGCGTCATCGCCGGTGTCGCCTCTGGCGTCGCCGAGTTCTTCGGGCTCGATCCCACGCTCGTTCGGGTGCTGTGGTTCGTGTCCGCACTCTTCGGCGGCATCGGGCTGATCCTGTACATCGGCCTGTGGATCATCGTCCCGGTCGAACCGCTCGGGGCTGCCAGCGGTCACGCGGCCGGCGCCGGAACGGCTGATGCGGCGCCAGAGGGCCATCGGCACACCGCCGGCGGCGGCGGCCGCTGGGTCACCTTCTTCGGCATCGCCCTGATCCTGCTCGGCAGCCTGGCGCTCGTGGGCGCGCTCCTGCCGAACGTGGCGACGTGGCGCTACTTCGGGCCCCTGTTCTTCATCGGCATGGGCGCCGTCCTCGTCATCGGCGCGATGCGCCGCAATGACGCACCGGCCCCGCGGCCGGCCCCCCCGCTGCCGCCCGCGAGCCAGCCGCCCAGCCTGCCGCAGGAGCCGACCGAGTCGTGATGGGTGCCGCGGTCCTGGTGACGGGACTGCTGCTGATCGTGGCCGGGCTCGTCTCGGCCCGGATCCCCGGTGGGGCGTCGTTCGCCCGGCCGGGGATCTCGGCGTCTCCGCGCCGCTCGGCCGAAACGGAGGGGGGCGACCCCGCCGCGGGCGTCTTCGCGTTCGCGCGACGCGGCTCGAACCCGGTCCGCGCATTCATCCTGTCGCCGATCCATCCGGCCACCTGGCACGCGAATGGGGCGATCCTGCTGGGCCTGTTCGTGGGGGTGCTGGGGGCGGCGACGGTGACGTCGCTCGCGTCGGCCGGGCTGTCGGTGCTGCTCGCCGGGATCGGCCTGATCTTCGTCGCCGCGGCGATCGAGGTCGCCCGGATCGTCGCCCGTATCGAGCGCTGGCGGGTCTTTCCCGGCGCGCACGTGCCTCCCCCGTGCCACGCCTCCCAGCCCCTCCCAGGGCCCCCCCACCACCGTCCCCGCGAAGGGAATAACCACCAGTGAACTCTCCGTGAGTCGCATCGTCATCCTTTCCCACCCTGCCCGCGAATGAGAAAGGTCCAGCTGCGAGGCGGCGCCCGAAGGCTGCACGCGAGCCG
>CAYXVP010000004.1:0-8581 GCA_964468305.1 uncultured Anaerolinea sp.
CTTTCGGCTCTCGTCCTCGAGCCAATCCGCCGCCTGCGGCGCCGGGATCTGCAGGATGTCGACGTTCCCGCTCTCGTACTCGGCGACAGCCGTACTCGGTTCGGCGATGATGCGGGCGCGGAGCGAATCGGTTTTCGGCGCTCCTGCGTAATACGTGGGGTTCTTGGCGAAGAGCAGATAATCGTCGTGCTTCCACTCCACCAGCTTCCACGGGCCGGTACCAATCGGATGCTCGCCGAAATCAGGCGGCGTCTGTGCGGGAACGACCGACGCCACCGGCATCGCGAGCATCTTGATGAAGATCGCGAGCGGCTCGGCGAGGGTGACGACGAGCGTGGAGTCGTCGCGCACGACGATGCCCGAGACGCTCGTCGCTTTGCCGCCGTTGAACTCACGCGCGCCCTTGATCGGAAACAGAAACTGCGCGGCGCCGCTCTTCGTTGCCGGATCCAACGCGCGCTGCCAGCTGGCGGCGACGGTTCGTGCCGTGACGGGAGCGCCGTTTTGGAAAGTGACGCCCTGCACGAGATGGAAGGTGTATGTGATGCCGTTCGGAGTGACATCCCATCGCGCGGCGAGCGCAGGTTCCACGCGGGCGTCGGGCGAGAAGCGGCGCCCCATCCCCGACCCGGGCCTGCCAGCTCGGCATGGTCGCGGCATGGTGCATCAGGTTGCGATCGGGGGCCCCCACCACACCGCAGCCGCGATGATCGCGTACAGCCCGAGGAGCATCGCGCCCTCGATCGCGTTGGCCTCGCCGTCGGCGACGATCACGAACACGAGGATGACGGTGACCACGAGCGAACCGAGCAGCAGCGGGCTCAGGATCAACGTCAGGGGCGCCGGCGCGACGATGAAGCTGAGGAGGACGATCACCGGCACGAGGAACAGCACGATCTGGAGGGCGGAGTTGAGGATCAGGCTGAGCGACAGGTCTGCCCTGTTCCTGGCGGCGGCGGTCACGCCAGCGAGGTGCTCGATGGCGTTCCCGGCGAGCGCGACGACGATGAGGCCGGCGAACGCCTCGCTCATGCCGAATGAGGCCATCGACGGCTCGAGCGCGTCGACGAACCAGTCGGCGACGAAGGCGGCGGACAGGGCCGAGGCGCCGAGGAGGAGCAGCGTCGATTGGAGCGGCGGCGCCGTGGCGTGGGGATCGCGCTCGCTGTCCACCTCGAGGGCGATGCTGTCGGGCGTCGTGCCGGGCGCCGCCTCGGACAGCCGCAGCGAGATCGGTACCGATGCGGCAAAGACGAGCAGCAGCACGACGGACACGATGGCCGACAGCTCGTTGGCGTGGCCGAAGTCCGGGGCGCCCGGCTGGGTGGCGAGGAACGGCACGATGAGGGCCGCCGCCCCGAGCAGCAGCTCGGTCGCGTAGAGACGGTTCGCGGCGGCCGAGAACCTGAGCTTGCCATGGCGCAACCCACCGACGAGGATCGCCAGCCCGAGCACGAACAGGGCGTTGCCGAGCACCGAGCCGATCAGCGCGGCGGCCACGACCTCGGACAGCCCTGCCCGAAGCGCGAAGATCGACAGGAACAGCTCCGGCAGGTTGCCGAGCACCGACTGGACGACGCCGGTTGCGGCCGGGCTGAGCCGGTGCGCCAGTCGCTCGGTCGCCTCGCCGACCGCGACGGCGCCGCCCGCCAGGGCGATCACCGCCGCCCCGAAGCGGACCAGGGGCGGAAGGTCGAGCAGGACTGTGATCGCCACGAGCAGGAAGGCGAGCGCGTAGCCGCCGAAGATGTTGCGCGTGCGCCGATCGATGCGGTTGAGGGCGGTCGCCAGCATGTCGGGCGCCATCATCGGGGATCGGGCAACCGGCGGGCCGGCGGCACGGTAGCGTTGCGGTCGTGACGCAGCCCAGCCCTCGAACATCGACCCGGGCCCGCAACTGGTCGCTCGTCCAGCTCGACTCGGTCTTCATCGGCATCGTCACCGCGTCGGGCACGTTCCTGCCCGTGTTCCTCCTGCGGCTCGGCGCGTCGCCGAACGACGTCGGCCTCCTCACCGCCCTACCTGCGCTGACCGCGTTTGCCCTCGCGATTCCCGTCGGGCGCTGGCTCCAGGGGCGACGCAACATCGTGCCCTGGTACAGCCGCATGCGCCTCCTCGCCTGGCTGGGCTACGCCGTGATGGCGGGCGTCGCCGCGGTGCTCCCGCGAGAGCAGGCGGTCCCGGTCATGCTCGCGGTCTGGGGGCTCGCGTCGTTGCCGTCGACCGTCGGCCTGGTCGCGTTCCCGATCGTGATGGATGGCGCGGCCGGCCGCGACGGCCGCTTCGACCTGCTAGGGCGCCGCTGGGCGATCGCCGGAACGTCGACGGCGATCTCCGTGGCGCTCGCCGGACAGTTCCTGAACGCGGTCCCGTTCCCGGCGAACTTCGAGCTGTTGTTCGCGATGGTCTCGATCGCCGGACTCGGCAGCTTCCTGGAGTCGAGCCGGATCGTGATCCCGGACCAGGTCCCGCCGCCCGTCGTCGCCCGCGCGCCGCTGCGGCAGCGGCTGTCGAACCTGCGGGCCCTCGTGCTCGCCAATCGGTCGTTCGTCCGGTTCGAGATGCGATCTCTCATCTACACGGCGAGCATCGGGCTGAGCATGCCGGTGCTGCCGCTGTTCTACGTTCACGAGGTCGCCGCGCCCGACGCCTGGATCGGCATCATCGGCTCGGCGAGCTCCGCGGGCGGCGTGCTCGGCTACATCGCTGCGCGCCAGCTCGCCCGCCGGCGCGGGGCGACGATGACGCTCCTCCCGTCGATGCTCGCCGCGGCCGTGGCGCCGGCGATCCTCTCCGCGATCGGCTGGCTGCCGGGCGTCGCCGCGATCGCCTTCGTGATCGGTCTCGCGGCTGCCGGCGTCCAACTGGCGATGTTCGACCAGCTGATGCGCCGGATTCCCATGGAGCACGGGGTGACGTTCACCTCGGTCGACCAGAGCGTCCAGAACGTCGCGTTGATCGTGGCGCCCAACGTGGGCGGCCTGCTCGCTTTGGCGTTCGGTGCGCGGACGACGCTTCTGTTCGTGGCGCTCGTCGGCGCCGTGGCGTGTGCATCCTTCGCGTGGAGCTCGCGACCGGCGGCCCGCTCGGCGCCGCGGCCGGAGAGCGCCACCTGACCTCCCGGTTCGGCTGCGCGCTGGTCGCGATGCAACTCGCGTACGCGCTCGTCGTCTGTCGCGCTCACGCTCGCAATGCGATCATTCGCGCCGATCAACCCGTACGTTCGACGGCTTTCGGATCTCCCGACGCCGGTGCGAGCATGAGCGTCCGGAGGTGCAGCTGGATGGGCAAGAAGGGCGCCAAGGCGCGATTGGCGAACCACGCGTACCACTCCATCGTGGCGACCGCGGCGCCGATCTACCACAACCGCGCGGCCTGCCTGGGTGGCTCCCGGATCGCGCAGAAGAATGTCAAGCCGGGACGTGGCGAGGGCCGCACGCTGTGCGCCATGTGCGCGCGAATGGCCGCCGCCTGACCGTCGATCCTGGCCGCGTGAGGGAGACGCTCGAGGCGGAGGCAGTCATTCGAGGCCACCTGGGCGCCTCAGGTATGGGCGCCTGAGGCATGGGCGCCTGAGGCATGGGCGCCTGAGGCCCGAGCGCCAGTACCTCCGGGGAGTGGGCGCTCCCGTGACCCGCTCCCAGCATCGCGCCGACATGCCCCGTCCCGCCCTCGCCGTACTATGCGCCCTCGTCATCGCTCTCGCGAGCGGCGCCTGCTCCCCCGCGGCAGGCTGCGGCGAACGGACCGACGGCTGCCTCCGGGTCCTCTTCGTTGGCAACAGCTACACGCAGGTCAACGACCTGCCGGCGACCTTCGCCGCCCTTGCGCGCGCCGGCGGGCACCGCGTCGAGGTCGGCATGGCCGCCGAGGGCGGACAGACGCTGCTGGGCCACTCGACGTCGCCCAACACGCAGGGCCAGCTCGTGCCCGGGCGCTGGGACGTGGTCGTGCTCCAGGAGCAGAGCCAGATTCCATCGGTCGCTTGGTCGCGCGACAACGAGATGGCGCCCGGCGCCCGCTCCCTGGTCGGAGAGATCCGGGGCATCGGCGCGCGGCCGCTGCTCTTCTCGACCTGGGCCCACCGCGACGGCTGGCCCGAGCAAGGCCTGGACGAGGCAACGATGCAGGGGGCGATCGACGCGGCGTATCTCGCGCTCGGGCAGCAGCTCGATGCGGGTGACGTCCCCGTCGGGGAGGCGTGGTCCGCGGCGCTGGTCGCCGCCCCGAGCGTCGCGCTGTGGCAGGACGACGGCAGCCACCCGACACCGGCGGGCACGTTCCTTGCGGCGGCGGTCTTCTACGCCGCGCTGTTCGCCGAGGACCCGGTGAGCGCCAGCCACGGCCCTGGCGCGCCGTCGGTCGACGGGGCGGCCACGCTGGCTGGCGTCGCACGCGACGTCGTCGCAGACCGGGGGCGCTGGGGCCTCGACTGACCGCCCGCTCGGTCACAATCGACCGCGTCCGCATGCGGCAGTCGGAGAGGGCCATGGCGAAGGAGACCGTCCTGGTCGCGTCGGGCGACCTGCGCGAGACGGCGAACCGATTGGGCTGGCCGGCACAGGCCGACCTGGAAGCGAATGTCACAGCCGCGGTCGGTAGGCATGGCGTCCGACTGCGCCGCGCCCATCCCGTCGACGAGCCGCGCGGCCACGGGTTCATCTCGAGCCAGCGCATGGGCATGGCGGTCTTCGCGACGATCGATCGCGACGCGCCCCTAATCGTCGCTGAGGCCGTCTGGCAGTACAGCCACCACGTGCTCGCGGGGCTCCGCCGCCACCGCGGCCCGATCCTTACCGTCGCCAACTGGAGCGGCCAGTGGCCGGGCCTGGTCGGGATGCTGAATCTGAATGCCTCGCTGACGAAGATGGGCAGGCCGTACAGCACGATCTGGAGCGAGGACCTGACCGACGCGTTTGCCGATTCGGCGATCTCTACATGGCTTGAGACGGGCAGCGTCGTCCACGACACGTCCCATGTCCGCAACCTCGACCCGGCCCGCCTGTCGGCCGCCGCCGCCACGCTCGGACGGCGCCTCGCCGCCGAGCTTGCTGAGCGCATGGCCATCCTCGGCGTCTTCGACGAGGGCTGCATGGGCATGTACAACGCGATCTTCGACGACGAGTATCTGAACCCGGCCGGCATCTACAAGGAGCGGCTGTCGCAGTCGGCGCTCGTCGCCGCGATGCGGCTCGTGACGGACGCGGAGGCGAGGGCCGCCTATCGCTGGCTCGAGGAGCGCGGGATGCAGTTCCGCCTCGGCAGCGACGGCGCAACGGAGTTGACCGAGGAGCAGGTGCTCGACCAGCTCCGCCTGTACGTCGCGGCCGTGCGCATCGCGGACCAGTTCGGCTGCGACGCCATCGGCATCCAGTACCAGCAGGGGCTCAAGGACATGGCGCCGGCGTCGGACCTCGCGGAGGGGCTGCTCAACGACGGCGACCGCCCGCCCGTGCTGGCCCTCGACGAGAAGCGGGAGCTCTATCCGGGCCGGCCCGTGATCCACTTCAACGAGGTCGACGAGGGCTCCGCGGTCGATGCGCTGGTGACGAACCGCGTCTGGACGGCGCTCGGCCTGAACCCGGCGACGACGCTCCACGACGTGCGCTGGGGCGCCCCGTTCGGCGACGACTACGTGTGGGTCTTCGAGATCTCCGGCGCGATACCGCCGGCGCACCTCGTCGGCGGCTACGCCGGCGCGGTCAGCGAGCGCCAGCCGCCCGTGTACTTCGGCCTCGGCGGCGGCACGATCAAGGGCGTCAGCCGGCCCGGCGAGATCGTCTGGAGTCGCGTTTTCCTCATGGACGGCCGGCTCCACGCCGACCTCGGCCGGGCGACGGTCGTCGAGCTGCCGGCCGCCGAGACGGAGCGGCGCTGGCAGTCGACGACGCCGCAGTGGCCGATCATGCACGCCGTCCTCCATGGCGTGACTCGGGATCAGATGATGGCCCGCCACCGGTCGAACCACATCCAGGTTGCGTACGGCAACGGCGCGGCCTCAGCCGACGAAGCCCTCGCCGCGAAGGCTGCGATGTTCGACGCGATGGGCCTCGCCGTGCATCTCTGCGGCGACGTCGCGGTCGCGTGATCGCGGCTGCGCGCGCGACTCGCGGATGAGCGAGCTGCTCGTCGGGATCGACGTCGGCACGCAGAGCTCGAAGGGCGTGCTCACCCGACTCGACGGCACCGCCGTTACGGAGGCGCGTGCCGAACACGGCATGGACGTGCCCCGACCGGGCTGGGCGGAACAGGACGCCGACCTCGTGTGGTGGGCGGACGTGTGCGGGATCGGCCGGCAGCTGGCCGCTGCGGTGCCCGCGGGCGACCGCATTGCCGCGGTCGCGGTCAGCGCGATCGGGCCGACGACGCTGCCCCTTGACGAGGCGGGCCACCCGCTGCGCAGCGCCATCCTGTATGGCGTCGACACCCGCGCGACGCAGCAGATCGCGGCGCTCGAGGCGCGCCACGGGGCGGCCGAGCTCGCCGCGTGGTCCGGGATGGCCCTGTCGAGCCAGGCCACCGGCCCGAAGATCGCCTGGCTCGCGGAGCACGAGCCCGAGATTCACGCGCGGGCACGCTGGTTCGCGACCGCGTCGACCTATCTGACGTACCGCCTGACCGGCGAGCTCGTCATCGACGCCCACACCGCTTCGCACTTCAACCCGGTCTTCGATCGGTCAAGGATCGCCTGGTCCGGACGCTATGCCAACGGCATCACGGATACCGGCCGGCTTCCGCCGATCGGCTGGCCGACCGACGTCGCCGGCAGCGTGACCGTGAAGGCCGCCTCGGAGACGGGGCTCCCCGAGGGCATCCCTGTCGCCGTCGGGACCGTCGATGCGCTCGCCGAGGCCGTCAGCGTGGGCGTAACGCGGCCTGGCGACCTGATGCTGATGTACGGCAGCACGACGTTCTTCATCCTGCTCACGGACGCGCCGGTCCACGCCGGTTCGCTGTGGCTGACCGCTGGTTTCGAGCCCGGGAGCTGGGCGCTCGCGGCGGGCCTCGCGACCGGTGGGTCATCGCTCGCGTGGTTTCGAGACCGGTTCGCTCGCGAGCTGGTCGAGGCAGAGCGTGCTGGAGGCCAGTCGGTGTTCGCAGCGCTGTCCACCGAGGCCGAGGCGGCAGAGGCCGGCGCACGCCAGGGTGGCGACGTGCTGTTCCTGCCCTACCTGTCAGGCGAGCGGACGCCGCTCAACGACCCGCATGCCCGCGGCGTGGTCGCGGGCCTCTCTCTCGGCTCGAGCCGGGGCGACCTCTATAGCGGGCTCTTGCACGGGATCGCGTACGCGACGCGAGCGAACCTCGAGTCTATGCGCGGCCTGGGCGCCCCGATCGCGCGTGCGGTCGCGGTCGGCGGCGGCACCTCGGATGTGTACCTGCTGCAGCTCGTGTCCGATGCGACCGGCGTGGCGCAATCCCTGCCCGCCTCGACCATCGGCGCCGCCCGTGGCGACGCGCTCATCGCCGGGCTCGCTGCAAGGCTTATCGAGCGGGCTGATACCCGCGCCTGGGTCTCGATCACCCGTACGATCGAGCCGCGCGCGGATCGGAAGGCCCGCCACGACGCCGGATACGCGGCGTTCGGCGAGCTCTACCGCGCAACCCGAGACATCGTCCACCGGCTCGCCGGTTCGTAGGCCGAAGGAGCGCGGCCAGCGGGCGCCATCCCGGAACCTCTGGGAAACCGGCGGTCGGAATCCGACGTCTGCGCGCCAACGCGGCTGGATTCGCCATTTGGACGAAGCGGCTCGCGCTGATCACTGGAGCCACGCAGATGGAACCTCGGACGATCACGATGACACTTCCCATTCGAGGCACGCGCGGGCGCTGGCTCGCCGTCGGCCTGGCAGCCGGACTCCTGGTCGCCGGCATCGCGAGCCCGCTCCTGTCAGCGCCGCACTTACTCGCGGCGAACCCCAGTCCCACGGACAACGAGCACACCATCTCGGTCAGCGGCAATGGCAAGGTCACGCTCAAGCCGGACACCGCCGATGTCCGACTCGGCGTCGTCGCGAGCGGGAGGACCGTCAAGGCGGTCCGTCAGCAGGCCGCGAACGCCATGACCGCAGTCATCGGGGCGCTCAAGAAGCTGGGCATCGCCGACAAGGACATCCAGACCTCATGGATCTCTCTGCAGCCCACCTACGACTACAACGTGGGGACAGTCCCGCCCCGGATCACGGGCTATCAATTCAGCAACGCGATCAGCGTCACGATCCGCGATCTCGACAAGGTCGGCGACGCGATCGACAACGCACTGGCAGCAGGCGCGACGACGCTCGACGGGATCACCTTCCGCGTCGCCGACGAGACGGGCGCTGAGTCCCAGGCACGAACGGCCGCGATGGCCGACGCGCACACCAAGGCTCAGGCGCTTGCCGGTGCTGCCGGCGTCGCGATCACGGGCGTCGCCTCGATCAGCGAGACGGTCGCCCCGACCCCCTACCCGGTCTACTACGGCGCCACGGACGCAGCCGGCAAGGCCGCATCGACGCCGGTCCAGCCCGGAACGAGCGACATCACGATCTCGGTCACCGGCGTGTACCTGATCGGCCAACAAACAGGGCGATTACCCGCC
>CAYXVP010000004.1:8591-27853 GCA_964468305.1 uncultured Anaerolinea sp.
CTCCCCCGGCGCCCAGCACGACGCCGGGAAAGCGCGATACGACGCGGGTCCAGCCCAAAACGGGCGCAATCCAGTTCCCGTTCACCGTCGTGTACCTGTTCGGCTGACAACCAGGGCGATTACTCGCCGGGCACGTCCTCGCGACACCCGGTCCGCGCTGATCGGTCGATTGCATCGACCGCGGCCATGTAGCGGACGCCGGTCGAGAAGTCCGCGAGCGTGCCCGGATCGCCGCCCCGAATCGCGCTGACGAAGTCGAGCTCGGCGGTCCAGCCGAGGCGATCCTCGGGTGCGATCGCGATCTCCGACCTGCCACCCCCTCGCTGGTCGAGCACCACGGTCCCGGCCGCGACGTCGAGCTCGAGGCTCCCACGATCGCCGACCAAGTCGATGCGGGAACCGCGGTGGACCGTCGCGATCGACATCTCGATCGCCGCGGTGACGCTGCCGAACTCCGCCGCGACCATCATGTGGTCGGCGACGTCGGTCTCGATGTCGCCGCTGGGGCTTGGCTTGATCGGCATCAGAATCCGCGAGCTGGCCAGGACCGCCGTCACCGGGCCGAGCCAGCGAATCATCGCCTCCAGGACGATCCCCAGCGCCATGACGTTGACGCCGCTCACCCGCCGCGACCAGCGCCACCATTCGGACGGCGCGACCGTGCCCGCGGCGTCCCAGGCCACGCGGGCCTGTCGGAGGGGCCCGATGGACCCGCCGGCGAGCTGGCGGACGATCGTCCGGTCCGCCCACATCGAGAACGACGACGGGACCACGAAGGCGGCGCGCTCCGGCCGCCCCTGCGCGGCGGCCAGCATCCCGCGCGCCGCGTCGAGCGTGTCGGCCAGGCGAGCCTCGACCAGCACGTCCTTGCCGGCCTCGAGCGCGGCGATCGTCACCGGGGCATGCAGATCCGGCCGCGTGGCCACCAGCACGGCGTCGATCGATGGGTCGGACACGAGTTCGTGCCAGTCGCGGTAGGCCCGAGGAATCCGCTCGGCCGCCGCGACGGCGCGGGTCGATTCCGGCGAGCTGTTGGCGACACCGACGATCTCGACGCCGTCGATCCGCCGGAACCGCGGCAGGTGCTCCGCTCGGGCGATCCCGCCTGCGCCGACCACACCCAGCCGGATGTGATCCGTCGACATCGGCGTCAGGCCGAGCCGACGGGCGTGACGCGGACCTCGGCGAATGCCGCGTGCGCGGACGACAGCGCCCGACCGAGCTTTGGCAGCCAGATGTCATCCGTGAACGGCGACCCGGGGACCGCCACGCCATCGATCGAGATCGTCGCTCGGGGCGACTCAACGAACGCGGACCAGATGTCCTCCGCCGGGCTGAAGCCGCCGCCCTCGCCGTCCGCCCAGAACGGCTCGGCTGGGTCGAGCCAGCGGGCCTCGATCGCAATCGTCGGGGTGAGGATGCGGACGCCGAAGCCACCCGCGCCGAACGGTGACCGCTCGAACGTCGCGGGCACCGGTGCGCCGTCGAGCGCGGCGCGGCGCGTTCCCATCCCGCGCAACCTGGCCTGCTGGCGCTCCCCGAGCCCGAGGTCGTCGGCAACGGTGATCGCCAGCGACCGTTCGGGAACCTCGAGCAGCGCGACGTTGCCCGCGCCGAGCGACTTCGACCAGGCGATCGCGTACCAGCTCAGGAACGCCGTCTCGCGGTCCTCGTCCCGCAACGTGATCACGAGGTGGTCCCAGATATGGATCATCCGGCCGGGATGGATGCGAGCGACCGTCATCGGGCAGGAGCAGGTCCCTTGACCGGCGTTCGCAGCGTGCCGATGCGATCGATGGTCGCCTCCATCACGTCGCCGTCCCTGAGGTAGATGCCGCTGGCGTCACCGACCCCGGACGGTGTTCCGGTGGCGTACACGTCGCCTGGCTCCAGGGTCATGAACCGGGACGAGAACGCGACGAGCTCGGCTACGGAGAACAGCATCTCGGCGGTAGATGCGTCCTGGTGCTTCGTGCCGTTGACGCTGAGCGTCATGTGCAGCGTCTGCGGGTCCGGGATCTCGTCCGCGGTCACGAGCCAGGGCCCGAGCGGCGCGAAGCCATCGGGCCACTTGCCGTTCAGCCAGTCGAAGAACTCGTCCCAGCCCGCTGGCTCGCGGCCGGGCATGCCCCAGTCCATCGTCCGCGCCGACACGTCGTTGATGACCGTGTAGCCGGCGACATGATCGAGCGCGCGCTCGACGGGGACGTTGCGGCCCGCCCGTCCGATCACGACGCCGAGCTCGAGCTCCCAATCGGTCGTGTTCGAGACGGTCGGCAGGGTCAGCGCCGCGCCCGGTGCGAGGACCGCCGACGACGGCTTCATGAACAGCTTGGGGATGATCTTCGACTTGTCGGGCGGCTCCAGGCCGCCCTCGACGATGTGGGCGACGTAGTTCGCGGCGGCGGCAAGCAGCTTCGGCGGGCGGGCGATCGGCGCCAGGAGCGTGGCCGACGCCAGGGGGATTCCGCCGGCCGCGGGCGCGGACCGGGCGGCGTCGAGCGCATCGGCCTCGAGAAGCGCCAGGAGATCGCCGGTGGGGACCTTGCCGCCGGTTGCCTCGGCGAGGTCAACCAGCTGCTCCGCGCCCGGCGCACCGACCACGGCGGCCGTGCGTGGCGACCCTTCGCGACCGCGATAGGTGGCGATGCGCATTTCGATCTCCCTCCTTCTTCTAGCCCTCGCGGACCGTGGATGTGGCGGCCGCCGACGACAGCTCGTCGAGCCGGACCGGAACGCTCCCGCGCTGCTGGGACACCAGGATCGCCTCCGTCACGGCGACCGTCCTTCGCGCCGAACGGGGCGGGCTCGTGACCTCGCCGCCCGAGTCGAGCACCTCGAGGAGCTCGCGCCAGGCTGCCTGCATGCCGGACACCGTCCAGGACGGCGTCAGCGGCCTAATGGTCGGTAGTCCCGGCTTGGTCCGTATGTCCTCGGAGACGATGCTGTGGAGGCGCATGCCCTCCAGGTCGATGACCAGCCGGCCGCCGCTGCCGAGGAGGTGGACGAGGACGTCCGCCGGCATCGTGTCCCTGTGGCCGGTGATGTAGGCCCGGACGCCGTTCTCGAAGGCGATGTAGTAGTTGCCACCGGGCTCGGTGGCCGGGTCGTTGCCGCCGTCGCCGCGATAGGCCGTGCCGTAGCCCTCGAAGCCCGGCTGCAGCTCCGCGATGACCCACTCCGGCTCGGAATCGGCCAGGTAGCAGACGAGGTCGATCACGTGGGTGTGGTTGCGGAACAGCATTGCCCGCGGGCCGCCGCTCTGGGCGACGATCTGCGACAACGTGCCGAGCCCGCCCTGCCGGACGAACCGCCTCGCCTCGACCCACTCGGGCATCCAGCGCCGGGTGTAGTTCACGTTCATGACCACGCCCGCGCCCTCGACGGCGGCGATGAGCGCGTCCGCCTCGGCCAGGGAGACGGAGAGCGGCTTCTCGCACAGGATTGCCCGCGCGCCCGCCTTGATCGCGGCCCTGACGGGCGCGCCGTGGAGGTGGTCCGGGGTTGCGATGCCGACCACGTCCGGGCGCTCCGCGGCGAGCATGTCGTGGTAGTCCTCGTACACCTTCAGCCCCGGCCAACGCGGACCCCAGCGCTCGCGGAACTGGTCGCGGGCGGCGGAGACGATGTCGCACCCGGCGACGACCCGCACGCCGTCGAGCGCGGCGAGGGCGGACGCGTGGCTGTACGGAACCGCGGTGCCGAGGACGGGAGCGGATGCCGCGCCTGCCGGATCGGCGGAGATCCAGCTCAACCCGATCAGTGCGACCCGGTGCGATCTCTCCGACGGTGCCAGGGGTCCCTCCTCCACTCGATGCTGGTCCGCGGCTAGAAGGTCGACTCGCCGGGCGCGAGGTGCTCTCGCACCACGGACTCGTCGAGCTCGATGCCGAGGCCGGGCGCGTCGGTCAGCTGGAGGGCACCGTCGCGGATGAACGGGACGCCTTCGCGGCGCACGATGTCGGCCATCCACATCGCGCCCCAGAAGTGCCACTCCAGCCCGATGAAGTTGGGCGAGGCGGCCGCCACGTGGGCGGCGCCCAGCGTCGTCACCCCGCCGCCATTGTTGTGGAGCGCGAGCGGGATGCCGTGGAGATCCGCCAGGTCGGCGACCCTGCGGGCCTCGTGGAGCCCGCCGACGAAGAGCACATCGGGATGGACGATGTCCACCGCCTCCGCCGCGAACATGTCCCGGAACTGGTCGGGAACGAGCATCTCGCCGGCGCAGATCGGGACGTTCACGCGACGCCGAACCTCGGCCTGGGCATCGAAGTTGAGGATGGGCACCGGGTCCTCGAACCAGCGCAGCCGGAGTGGCTCCAGCGCCCGCCCGAAGCGGACGGCCGTGTCGACGTCGAAGCTCATGTGGCCGTCGAGCGCCATCTCGACGTCCCAGCCGATCGCCTCGCGGACGGCCATGAGGCGTTCCACGGTCCGGTTCACCTGGTCGATCCGCGCTGACCGATTCCAGGGGTCTCGCGACAGCTCCGGCGCGATCCACTCGAGGTCGAACTTGAGGTCTTGAAAGCCGTCGGCCCGGGCCCGTTCGCCGATCCGGCGCCACTCGTCCAGGTTCGTCGGGTCGGCTACCCCGGATCGGTCGACATAGACCCGGATCGAGTCCCGATAGGCCCCGCCGAGGAGGTTGTAGGCGGGTGTCCCGAGGGCCTTGCCGGCGATGTCGACGAGCGCCATCTCGACGGCGCTCACGGCCCAGACGATGCCGCCGGTGACGGTCGCGGTCGGGCTCATCTGCGGGTCGTATGGCGGCAGCCCGCCGTACAGCATCGCCCGCACGAACTGGCCCGCCGCGAGCGGGTCGCGCCCCACCAGCCAGTCGCGACAGTACGCGATGCCGTCGCGATCACCGAGGACATTGCCGGCCTCGCCGAGCCCGTAGATGCCCGCGTCGGTGTCGACGCGGACGAGCTCGATCGTCCACTGGCGGGGCTTTGCGCCAACGCCATGCGTGTCGAGCCCGGTCAGCCGCATCGACCGGACGTCGGTGACCTTCATCGTCTGGGAGTCCGCATGTCAGTCGTACCGCCACTGCATGCGCGTGGGCCTGACGACGATGAGCACACGGTCCGCCTTGATGTCCTCCCAGTGGGCAAGGGTCCCCTCCTCGGTCGGCACGTACTTGCGGATGAGCTCGAGGGTCATCTCGCGCACGTCGCCTTCGATCACCTCGGCCGTGCCGAAGACCTGGACGTAGTTCGTGCGCCGAATGCCGGTGTCGATGCACAGCGTGACCCGTGGGTCACGCCGGATGTTGCGGACCTTGATCGTCCAGTCGAGGGTGCTGATCCAGAAGCGCTCGCCATCCCAGAGATACCAGTTCGGCGTGAGCTGCGGCTGTCCGTCGGGTTGGATCGTGGCGATGATGGCGTGGGCGGTCGCGCGCAGGAACGCGTCGTGCTCCTCCGTCAGGCCGTGCGCCTCGTCGGCAACGCTCAACGTCCTTCCGCCTGACGAGTTGCGCCCAGCGGCGTTGGGCGATCGGCGAGGTCCAGGGCGAGGAGCGCCCCCTCGAAGATGTGCCGGGCGTCGATCCCGGCGTTGGCGAACAGGTCGGGGATCGTCCCCGATTGCCCAAACTCGTCGGCGCCGAGCGGCACGACCGGCGACCCGAACGCCGAGCCGACGAAGCTCAGCGCGTGCGATGCCGCGTCCGCGACGGTGACGATCGGCGCCCGGCGCTCGGACGGCGGGATGAGCGTGGCGAGATGTCCGGCCTCATCTGGCCCGAATCGGCGGATGGCGTCGAGTCGCCCGCCGTGCTGGCCTGCCGCCAGGCGCTCCGCCGAGGTGGCGACGATGAGATTCGCGGCGACCTCCTCGTGGTGGAGCAGCCGCACCGCGGCGACCGCCTCCGGGATCACGGATCCGGCCGCAACGATCTCGACAACCGGCGCGTCGGCCGGCAGCGGGTCCGCGGCGCCGGTCGCATCCAGGAGCCGGTAGCCGCCGCGGAGGACCTCCCGCCGCCAGGCGTCGGCACCGATCCGCTCGAGGATCGGGTCTGCCAGCGACTGGTCGATCGGGCGAGTGGCGAGCCGCAGGTACGTGGCGAAGCCGGCGTCCGGCTCCAGGCAGCCCCGAAGCCCCTCGAGCAGGCACCACGCCACCTCCCGGGCGAACACCGGCTCGTAACTGTGGAGGCCGGGGAGCTCGATGCCGATGGACGTGGTCAGTGCCGACTGGTGGGCGCCACCCTCCGGCGCCAGGGCCAGCCCCGAGGGCGTTCCCACGAGCACGAACCGGGCGTGCGCGTAGAGGGCATAGATGAGCGCGTCGAGGCCGCGGCAGATGAATGGGTCGTACACCGCGCCAATGGGCGCCAGCCGCTCGCCGAACAGCTCGCCCGCGAGACCAGCCTGGCTGAGCCACAGGAACAGGTTCATCTCGCTGATGCCGAGCTCGACGTGCCGACCGCGCGGCTCGGGCTTCCAGACCAGCGGCCGCTGCGTGTCGTCCAGGACGGGCTGCTCCGAGGGTGAGAACACGCCGGCGCGGTTGATCCAGCCGCCGAGGTTGGTCGAGACCGCGACGTCCGGCGCCGCGGTCACGATCCTCGGCCCGACGGTGGGCTCGCGGGCGAGCGCGGCCATGGCGTCGCCGAACGCCTGCTGGCTGCTCGCCTTCGACGGGACCCGAAGATCGAGCTCCGGCGGCGTGAACCCGGCCGGTGCCGGCGTCCCGGCGAACGGCCGCGCGTAGCCGAGCTCGACGCGCCGCCGGGCGAGCCAGCGGCCTTCGATCGACGCTGGGTCGAACGCCGCCCACGGGTCGTCCGCATCGGCGCCGAGGGCCGGGGCCAGGGCCTCGATCTGGGCCGGGGTGAGCATCGCCGAGTGGTTGAGGCTGTCGCCGGCGAACGGCAGTCGCCAGCCCTTGATCGTGTAAGCAAAGACGATCGAGGGCCGATTCGATTCCCTGTCGGCGGCGCGGAGGGCCCGCTCGAGCTCGTCGAGGTCATGACCGCCGAGGTCGGCGAGCAGTCCCGGGAGATCGTCGTCGGACGTCTCCGCGATCGACCGGGCGAGCTCGTCGCGAGCCGAAGCGGGAGCCCCCTCGAGCAGGCGCTCGCGCACCTCGGCGCCGGAGCGCCGGATCAGCACCTGGTACTCGAGGTTGTCCATGTCGTCGATGCGGCGCCGGAGGGAGCGGCCGCCCGGTCGGATGAACGCCGCCTGGAGTCGGCGCCCGTATTTGGCCTCGATCGCGTGCCAGCCCGCGGCGGCGAACATGTTCTCCAGCCGGCGGATGCGGATCCCGGGAACGACGCGGTCCAGGCTCTGGCGGTTGAGATCGACGACCACGGTGACATTGCCGAGGCCGCCCAATGCGTCCTCGAGGATCGCCTCCCAGACGTTGCCCTCGTCGAGCTCGGCGTCGCCCACCAGCGACACAAAGCGCCGGGCGGGCTGGCGGCCGACCGTCTCCTCGAAGTGCAACCGGAGGTAGCGATCGGTAAGCGAGGCGAACAGCGGGGCGACCGCGCCGAGGCCCACCGACCCCGTCGCGAAGTCGACGTGGTCGTGGTCCTTGGTCCGTGACGGATAGGCCTGCAGGCCGCCGAAGGAGCGGAGCCGCGGGAGCATCGAAGCGTCGAGCTCGCCCAGGAGATATTGGAGCGCGTGGTAGGCGGGGGCCGCATGGGGCTTGATCGCGACCAGGTCGCCCGCCCGGAGCCAGCGTCCGTAGAGGGCCGTCAGGATCGACGCCAGCGAGGCGCTCGACGCCTGGTGGCCTCCGATCTTCAGCCCGTCGACGTTGGGCCGGATCTCATTGGCCTCGTGGACCATGCGAACCGCCAGCCACAACGTGCGCCTCGCGATGGCATCGAGGACGCGGTCCTCCGGCGTCGCGGCATGACGACGAGGCCGCGCCGCAGCCGCCCGGCCGTTGACGACGTGGTCGACGGATTGGCTCGCGATCGCCATGTGTCTGCCTGTCAGGCGCCGACGGGCCGGGTGGGCCGCACTCGGTCGAGCTCGTCATCGAGCTCTGCGAACGTGGCCTCGAGGCGTTCGGCGATCTCCCGGACGTCGCCGTCATCGACGATGAGCGGCGGGTACAGGCTGATGATGTCGCCGCGCAGCCCGTCGGCCATCCCCGAACCTGGGTAGGTCACGATGCCGTTGCGCAGGCCCGCCTCGCGCACGCGCGCGCCGACCTTCAGGGCGGGGTCGAACGGCTCCTTCGTCTCGCGATCGGCCACGAACTCGATCCCCGCCATGAGGCCGCTCACCCGGATGTCACCGACGAACCCATGCTCACGCAGACGTTCGAGCGCGGCCCGGAAGACGCCCTCGAGCGACGCCGCGCGGTCGGTGAGGCGCTCGCGCTCCCAGATGCGCAGCACGGCGAGGCCCGCTGCGCACGAGACGGGATGGCCGCCGAAGGTGAAGATGTGCTCGAAGGGCGTGCCCGTGTCCTCGAACGCAGCACGGATCGCCCGGCGCACCGCGACGGCGCCCAGCGGCGCGTACCCGCCGCTCGCCCCCTTGCCCATCACGAGCAGGTCGGGCACGACACCCCAGTGCTGCATCGCGAAGTCCCGACCCGTCCGACCGAACCCGGTGACGATCTCGTCCGCGATCAGCAGGACGCCGTATCGGTCGCAGATCTCGCGGATCCGCGGCCAGTAGTCGTCCGGCGGGCGGATCGCGCCGCCGACGGACGCCACGATCGGCTCGGCGATGAACGCGGCGACGCGGCCGGGTCCCGCCGCCAGGATCGCCGCCTCCAGCTCGTCGGCTGCCGGCTCGCCGCAGGCCGGATGCGCATCCGGCCAGGGGCAGCGGTACTCGTACGGGGTCCGGATGTGAGGCGTCTGCTGGAGCAGCGGCTCGTAGACGCGCCGGCGCAGGCGCGAACCACCCACGGTCAGCCCACCGATCGTCGCGCCGTGATAGTTCGTCCAGCGGGAGATGAAGACGCTCCGGTCGGGCTCGCCGCGGATCACGTGCGTGTGCCGGGCAATCTTCAGTGCCACTTCGACGGCCTCGGAGCCGCCCGACGTGAAGTGGACCGAGTCGAGGTCGCCGGGCGTCACCCGCGCGATCGCCGCGGCAAGGTCGATCGCGGGCTGGGTCGCGAAGATGTTGCCGACCGCATATGGCAGCCGCGCAGCCTGCTCGGCGATCGCGTCGACGACCTCCCCCCGGCCATAGCCGATGTTGGCGACGGCGATGCCCGCGATCGCGTCCAGGAGCTTGCGTCCATCGCGGTCCCAGACGTGGATCCCCTCCGCCCGGTCGAGGACCGGGTACGCCCGGCTCGGATCCAGGGTGAACAGGGAACCCGCCGATCCATCGGTCACGTGCGCCATCATGGCATTCGCTCGCTCACGCTCCGAGCGTGAGCCGGTCGAGGCGGCACTCTTCGCGGAACCCGAGGCGGGCGTACATCGAGCGGCCCATGACCGAGGCGGTCAGGCTGGCCGCTTCGAAGCCCTGGCGCCGCGCGATCCCGAGGGTGGCAGCCGTGGCGACGGAGCCGAGCCCGAGGCCGCGCGCCTCCGGGATCGTCCCGATGTTGGTGACGAACGCGTGGCCGCCGAGGGTGAACAGCGACCCCGAAGCGGCGGGGCGGCCTCGCAGCGTGACGAGCACGTGGGTCCACGGCGGTGACTCGCCGGGTCGCACTCGATACAGCTCGATCTCGGCGTCGACCTTCGCCGGGTTCTTCCAGCCGTAGGCGGCGCGCATGACCTCGATCCAGCCCTCCGGCGCGTCATCACCGGGCAGCTCCTGCAGCGTGGCGCCAGCGGCGAGCGCAACGTCGGGAATGCCGTCGGCGAGCCGATAGACCATCCCGAACTCCGGCTCCTCCGGCCGGAGCCCCGCGGCCTCAAGCCGAGCGGCGAGGTCGGATGGGCGCGTGGTCGAGGTGATCCACCATGTCGCGGGCAGTGAGCCGGCGGCATCGAGCGCATGCCTGACCTCCGCGACCCGACCGGCGACTCGCCCCGGCTCGAGATTGCTGCCGGCGACGTGGTTGAGCGCCGCATCCGCGCGGCCGGAGGCGACGACCCACAGGTCACCCTCGTCCACCACGGCGGCGCCGGGGATCCGGGCGAAGATCGGAAGGACCGCATCGAGGGCGGCCTCAGCCTCGTACATCCAGCCCGTCCTACCGCGGCGCCACGACTCGCGTGTCGACCGAGTGGTGGCGCACGTATTCCTCGTCGACCTCGACGCCCAGCCCAGGGCCATTGGGGATGGTGATCCAGCCGTCGCGGAACTCGAAGGGCGTGGCGAGGATGCCGGTGCGGTTCGGGTTGTCGTCGACGCCGATCTCGATGAACGGCTCGGCAGAGGCCGGCGAACGCGTTGGGTTCGGGAGCACCGCCAGGACCTGCAGCCCCGCCGCGATGCCGAGCCCGTTGTTCGAGGTGTGCGGCATCGCCGTGATCGCGTGCAGGTCGGCAAGCTCGGCGATCCAGAGGGCCTCGCCGACGCCGCCGACGATGACCGGCTCGGGTTGGACGATGTCGACCGGCGCGCGCCGCATGAAATCCAGGGCGTCGGCCCGTGTCTCAAGGCCCTCGCCGCCGGCCAGGGCGATGTCGAGGACCGCAGGCAGCCGGTCGTAGCCGGCGTAGTTGTCGAACTGGCGCATCGGTTCCTCGAACCACACGTAGCCCAGGCGCTCGAGGACCCGGCCCATCGTCACCGATTCGGGCAGCGTATAGGCGGCGTTGCCGTCGGCCATGAAATCGAACGGGGCCGGGTGGGCCGCGCGGAGCTGCTCGAGCAAGGGCGCTTCGTGGGCGATCGGGTAGCGACCGATCCGCATCTTCAGTGCCGTAAAGCCCAGCTCGCGGATACGGGCGACCTCGTCCGGCCAGGAGTCCTTCGGGTCCACGTGCTCGATGTACCCGCCACTGGCGGCGTAGGCGCGCACCCGGCTTCGTTGGGTACCGCCGTAGGTCTCGGCGACGGAGCAGCCGAGCTGGCGGGCCCGGAGGTCCTCCAGCGCGATGATCAGCGCCGACGCGGCAAACGGCTGATGCAGGGACCAGCGGATCCGGTCGACGTGCTCCCGGAAGGCCGTGGCCGGATGTCCCACGACGAGCGGCCCGACGTCCTCGAGCATGGCCATGAGACCGGGCACGAGGTAGGTCTCGCCCCAGCCGGCCCGGCCGTCGGCATCAGTCAGCTTCACCAACACGTAGGCGTGCTCGTCCGACAGCGCGATCGACGGGCCGGTCCGGGGGTCGAGCTTGTGCCGGAGCAGGAACAGCTCGACACCGGTGATCGCCCGGCCCTGGTGCGTTATGGCCATCAGTACCCTCGCTCCGGATGCACGACGTTGACCAGCGGCTCGCCGGCGACGAACCGGCGCAGGTTCTCGGCGATGAGCAGGCGGTGCTCCTCGGCGCCCGATGACCCGGCGACGTGCGGGGTCACGATCACATTCGGCAGTGACCACCACGGCGCGTCGCGCGGGAGCGGCTCCTCGCCGAACACGTCGAGGACCGCGCCACCGATGTGGCGTCCGCGGAGCGCGTCGAGCAGCGCCGCCTCGTCCACGACCGGCCCGCGGCCGGTGTTGACGATCCAGGTATGGCTCGGCAGTGCGGTGATGACGTCGCGGCTGAAGACGCCGCGGCTGGCGGCGGTGAGCGGCAGCGTGATCGAGACGAAGTCGGCCTCCGCGGCGACGTCGCGGAGCCCGTCCACACCCACGATTCGATCCGGGATCGTCCCCGCCGGGTCGCCGGTGCCGGGCAGTCGGAAGGAGGTGTCCTGCCGCTCCTCGGGACGTGCCTTGACGGCGAGCACACGCATGCCGATCGCCTTCGCGATCCGAGCGATCTCCCGCCCCGTCCCGCCGTAGCCGACGATCAGGAGCGTCCGGCCCCGCACGAGCTCGCCGATGGCGGCGGCCTCCTCGTCGGGCCAGGTCGCTGCCCGCTGCAGCTCCGTTCGCACGTCGACTCGCTCCGCGATCCGCAGGATCGCCCCGATCGTGTACTGGGCGATGGCGGTCGCGTAGCAGCCGCGGGCGTTGGTCAGGACGACCGCGCGCGGCCACGGCTCGGTGCCCAGCGCCTGCTCGGCCCCCGCCGACAGGATCTGGAGCCAGCGGAGTCGACCCAGACGCGTCCGTTCGCTGGGGAGCCGCTGGCCGATCAGGCCCTCGACCTCCGGATGTGCCGCGACCAGCTCGTCGGCGCCGGCCTCCCCCTGGGCATCGGCCAGGTGCAGATGGAGTCGGGGCGAGACGTCGCGAAAGGTCGTCAGCGTCTGATCGTCGAACGGGAAGGCGATCCCGACGTGGACGGCGCCGTGCCCGGAGGTGGGCGTCACCCGGTGACCCGTGCCAGCGGCAGCTCGACGACCTGGCCCGTCGCTGCAGAGCGGATGGCGGCCTCCGCCAACTCGACCGCGGCGCGGCCATCCGCGCCGGTGATCTCCGGCTCACGTCCGTCTCGCAGCGCGTCGATGAACCCCTGCACCTGGCGCGCCGTTCGCTGGATGCGGCGCGGATGCTTCGGCTGGAGCGGATTGATCCACGTCGGCAGCTCGACGAGGGTCGTCCAGCCGCGCTCATTGCCGAGCCGCAGGGTATCGAGGTCGAATTCGATGATTCCCCTGGAACCGATGATCGAGTACTGGTTGTTCGACCGGCTGCCGTAGCCCGGTTGTGGCACCTCGTAGCTCATGAAGATCTGGACCAGCGCTCCCGACGCGAGCCGCATCTGGACGATCGCGGTGGGATCCGGCGCCTCGGGGTACGGCGAGAACGCCGTGAACTCGGCCTGGACCCGGGTGGCCTCGCTGCCGCTCAACCAGCGGATCGCGTCGCAGCAGTGGCAGCCCCAGTCGAGGAACGCCTTGCCCTCCTTCGGATCCGCGCTCCAGTGGTTGCCCGGGGCGAGACCCGCGCCAATGGTCGGGCTCATCGGCCGGATGTAGCGGAGGTCGCCGATCGCACCCTCGTCGATGAGCCGCTTCGCCCCGATCTCCGGGTCGCCGTGGCGCGTCTGCTTGGCGATCGTCAGCTTGACGCCGGCGCGCGCGCAGGCAGCGATGATCCGATCGCACTCGGCGACGTCGAGGGCCATGGGCTTCTCGAGGTAGACATGCTTGCCCGCCTCGGCGGCGGCGACCGCCTGGGAGACATGGGCGGAATGGGGCGTGGCAATGACCACGACGTCCACATCCGGCCGATCGAGCAACGACTCGACGGACAGCTCGAGGACACCGCCGTACTGCTCTGCGAACGCGGGCGCGCGGGTCCCGCCGGCAACGGCCACGAATCGACCGCCGCTCACCTGCGTTGCCAGCGCATCGGCGTAGACGGTGGCCATGTTCCCCGAGCCGATGATCCCGAAACGAACGTCGCTCATGGTCAGGCGTACTCCTCCAGCCCTGCGCGATATGGATGCCGTGCCTCGAAGTCCGGCGGCAGGGCCACGCCGAGCCCGGGCGCGTTCGGCCGCCGCATGAAGCCGTCCTCGAGCTGGACCGGCTCCGTCAGCAGCTCGGCGCGGACGTTGTCGGGAGCCACGGCGTATTCGACGAACCGGCTGTTCGGGCTTGCGAAGGCGACGTGGAGGTTGGCCAGGAAGCCGGGCCCGATGGCGCCGCCGGTGTGGACGATGACCCCGACGGCGTGCTGCTCCGCAAGGCGCGCGACATCGCGGCAGACCCCGACCCCGCCGACGCTCGTCGCGTCGGGCTGGACGTAGTCGAGGGCGCCCTTCGCCAGCCAGTCACGAAACTCGGCGACGCCGGTCAGGCACTCCCCCCCGGCGATCGGCGTGGTCGTGCGCTGCCGGAGCTCCGCGTAGCCGTCGGGGTCGTCGTAGCGCAGCGGCTCCTCGTAGAAGAGCAGGTGGAACTCTTCGAGCGCCTTCGCCATCGCGAGCGCGTCCGCGCGTGACCATGGCTCGCGGACCTGGACGGCGTGGCTGTCCGTGGCGAGCTCGATGGTCGGGCCTAGCGCCTCGCGGAGGGCGCCGAACTTCGCCTTCTCGTCCCCGATGCGGTCCACCGTGGAGCCCGCGTACCACGTGCCATACGGCGGCGGCGACGGCTGTGTCGTGAAGCCGCCCGGTCGCTGGTCCATGCCGGTGCCGAGCTTCAGGCCACGGAACCCGAGGCCGACGTAGCGCTGCGCTTGCTCGACGGTCCGCTCGACCGGCCAAGTCCCGGTGCCACCGGAGGCGTACAGCGGCAGGCGGTCGTGCGCCGGGCCGCCGAGGAGCTCGTGCACGGGGCGCCCGGCCACCTTGCCGGCGATGTCCCAGAGGGCCATCTCGAGGCCGCCGAGCACGGACAGGGCGAGGCCGACGCGACCCCACCACAGCGACCGCTGGTACAGCTCGCGCCACGCGGCCTCGGGCTGGCGCGGATCGAGGCGGAGGCTGACCAGGAGCCGGGCGTAGTAGTCGACGATCGGCGACACGACGTCCGCCGCGAAGTAGCCCATCACCGGCTCGCCGAGGCCCGAGACGCCCTCGTCGGTGTCGACCTGGATCAGGGCGGCGGTCCGCTCGAAGTCCTGCCCGCTGACCCAGGATGGATCGGCCGTCCAGGGCGCGGTGACGAGGATCGTCCGGACGTTCGTGACGCGCATGTCGCCTCAGCCCGGTCCGTCGACCACGACGTCGCCCGGGATGTGGGTGACATCGGTGATCCCGCACAGCCCGGCGTCGTCGGCAAGCTGCGATCGCATCGCATCGAGCACCCGGGCGACCCCGTCGCCGCCGCCCACGGCCAGACCCCACGCCGCCTGCCTGCCGATGAAGACGGCGCGCGCGCCCAGCGCGAGCGCGATCAGGACGTCCGTCCCCGATCGCACCCCACCGTCGAGGTACACCTCGGCTCGGCCGTTGACCGCGTCGACGACCCCCGGCAGCGCGTCGAGTGTCGAGAGCGAGCGCGGCAGCTGGCGCCCGCCGTGGTTGGAGACGAGGATGCCCCGCGCGCCCGCGTCGATCGCCCGCGCCGCGTCGGCCCCGCTCATGATCCCCTTGGGCACGATCGGCAGCGCCGTCCGTCCCGCGAGCCATTCGATGTACTCGAACGTGTTGCTCGGGGTGAGGTCCGGCGAGGTCGTGAAGTGGGCGAAGGTGGCACCGCTCGGGAGCCCGCGAAAGCCGATCTGCCACGGTGAGTGCGAGACGGCGATCGCGGTGTTGACGAGCGGCACGATCGCCCTGACGCCGGCGGCCTCGGCTCGCGCGACGACCCGCGCGAGGGCGTCGCGGTCATCCCAGTTGTAGAGCTGGAACCAGAGCGGGAGCCTGGGCGCCGTCGCCGCGATGTCCTCGACAGGGGTCGTCGAGTTCACCGCCACGGCAAGGAGCGATCCGGCGCGGGCTGCGCCGTCCGCCATGGCGAGCTCCCCATCGGGGTGGATGACCTTCTGGAGGCCGAGCGGCGCGATGCCGACCGGCAGGCTGACCTCGGCACCCAGGATCGTGGTCGCGACACTGACCCTGGAGACATCGACGAGCACGTGCGGCCGGAGGCGGCGCCGGCCGAACGCGGCGATGTTGTCGGCCGCCGACTGCTCGTCGCCGGACCCGGACCGAATCCACTCGTAGCTCGGCGTGTCCAGCACGTGACGGGCGACGTCGGCGAACGTCGCTGGGTCCAACCGGGCGACGAGCGCATCGGGCATGCAGCGGCGACCTCGACGGGTACGGAAGGGAACTCGACGGGCACCGGGCGAACCGGTAGATTGTCGACAATCTAGGGCTCGACGAAGCGCGGGTCAAGCCGCGGGGCGGGCTCCAGGAGGTGGCGTGGAGGCAGCCTCGGAGCATGCCGTTCGACGAGTTCGGCCGCCTCTCGACTCGCTGAATCCGTGCGGATCAGGCTGATCGCCATCGCCTCGAGCACCGTCGCGGCGGTGCTGGTCGGAGCCGTGTTCGCGGCTCGACAGGGGCCCACGCTCGGACCCGGTCTCGCCTGCGCGGACGTCGCCGGGGCGGTGGGTCTCGACTTCCGGGGTGACTATGGCCCGGTGCTGCCAGCCCAGGATGCGTACGGCACGCTGATGCAGGAGAACATGGGCAACGGCGCGGCGGTCGGCGACTATGACGCCGATGGGTACCTCGACGTCCTGCTCCTCGGCCAGGCCGGACATCCCTCGCGGCTCTTCCACAACGTCCCGGCGGCCGATGGCTCGCGTCGGTTCGAGGACGTGACCCAGGCGGCGGGTCTGGCGGGTGTCACGGCGAACGCGCGCGTCGCCCAGTTCGTGGACCTCGACGGCACGGGCCGCCCGGACCTGGTCATCGCCGCGGACTACTGGCCCGGCGGGCCGGCGGGCGGATCGAGGATCTTTCGCAACAACGGCGACGGCACGTTCACCGACGTGACGGCGGGGTCCGGCTTCGATCCGAGCGGCTACATCGTCGGCGGCATGACGTTTGCCGACTATGACGGGAGCGGCCGTCAGAGCATCTGGCTGAGCTACTGGACCGCGGAGGTCAATGGTGACCCTGGTCGAACGATCATCAAGGGCCAGTTCCCCGGGCATAACCGCCTGTACCGGAACCTCGGCGGCTACCACTTCGCCGACGTCACCGACTCGATCGGCGTCGAGGAATACCACGCCGACAGCTTCTCGGCGGTCTTCGCCGATTTCACGGGCGACGGACTGCCCGACATCTACCAGGCAAACGACCACCGGCCCGATCGCTTCTACCAGAACATCGGCGGTGGCCGGTTTCGGGACCCCGGCTACATCGATGGTCTCACCCGCACCGGCAACAGCATGGGCGTCGCGACCGCGGTCGGTGGGGACGGTCGCCTGGAACTGTTCATCACCAACATCACCGACCCCGACGGGCTGTTCGGCAGCAACATCGGCAACACCTGGATGGTGAGCGGCCAGGACCAGGGTGGGATCCACTTCCAGAATGCGGCCGCTGCCCACGGGATCCTCGATACGGCGTGGGGCTGGGGTGCGGCGTTCGTCGACATGAATCTCGATGGCATCCCCGACCTGTATGCCGTCCAGGGCATGCGCGCCTTCGTGAAGGGCGACAGTCCGCATCTCGCGAACGCGACGTCGACGCTCTTCCTCGGTCGGGATCCGGGCCCGGCCATGGTCAAGGCCGGGCCGGCCACGGGCTGCGACATCCCGGGTGACCAGCGCGCGCTCGTCGTGTTCGACTACAACCGGGACGGCTCGCCCGACCTCCTCATCACGCAGGTCGACGGGCCGGCCGTGCTCCTCAAGAACTACACCGCCGGGAAGCACTGGCTGACCATCGCGCCACAGGCTCCGGGTGACGGCGGGATCAACGCCCGCATCGCGGTCACGGCCGCGGGCCGAACGACCGAGCAGGTCCTGCTCGCTGGCGGGAGCTACTTGGCCGGGCCTCCGCGCGAGCTTTACTTCGGGCTCGGTGCCGCGGCGACCGCCGAGCGAGTCAGCATCGCCTGGGCGAACGGGACGACCACGGAGCTCCGCGACGTCGCGGCAGACCAGGTCCTGCGCGTGGCGCGAGACTGACGAGGTGGCCCAGCGCACCCTGGCCATCCGCGGTACGGCCTATCCGCTGATCCTGCCCAGCATCCGCGATCCGCGCCTGCATGTGGCCGCGGTCATCATCACCGTCCACGTCCTCGGCCAGGTGGGCCTCGGCTTCTGGGTCAGCGTGCCCCAGATCCTGGCGGCGATCCTGACCTGCGCGGTGCTCGAGGTCGCGATCACCTTCTGGCAGAGTCGGGCCTTCGTCTGGCCGGCCAGCGCGATGCTCACGGGGAGCGGCGTGGCCCTCATCCTGCGCGTCGTCGGGACGCCCGCGGGCCAGCCCTGGTTCACCGGCTACTGGTATGTCTTCGCCGTCGTCGCCGGGTTGTCGCTGCTCTCGAAGTACTTCATCAGGTATCGCGGCAGCCACGTCTTCAACCCGTCCAACATCGGCCTCGTCGTCGCCTTCCTCGTCCTGGGCAGCTCGCGCGTCGAGCCGCTGGACTTCTGGTGGGCGCCGCTCAACGGCTGGATGCTGGCGGCCTACGCCGTCATCACCGTCGGCGGCCTGCTGATCACCCGCCGGCTCAAGCTCCTCGGGCTCGCGGCCGCGTTCTGGGTCGCGCTCACGATCCTGACGGCGGTGCTGGCGGCATCAGGACACTGCATCACGACGAACTGGTCCTTCACGCCGGTGTGCGGGACCGACTACTGGCGGACGATCACCTTCTCGCCCGAGGTCCTGATCTTCCTGTTCTTCATGATCACGGACCCCAAGACCGTCCCGGCCGGGCGCGTCGGGCGCCTCGTCTTCGGCCTGCTGGTCGCGATCGCCAGCACCCTCGGGATGGCACCGCAGACAAACGAGTTCGGGGCAAAGGTCGCGTTGCTCAGCGGCCTGCTCATCGTCTCCGCCGGCAGGCCGGTCCTGGATCGCTTCCTGCCCGAGCCGGGTTCGGCCAAGGATGACCCGCGGCTGCTGCTTCGGCGCTCCTTCTCCGGGTTCGGTGCGGGCGGATCCACGGCGCTCGGCCGAGCCCTGCGCGTCGGCCTGCTCGGCGCAGGCGGAGCGATCCTGGCCGCGGGCATCGTCCTCGCCGGGAGTCCGGCCCGCGCCCCGGTCGCGCCCGATGTCGCCGAGGTCCTCGGCCACGTTCCGAGCAACCTGGACCCGTCGACGTTTCCGACGATCACCGTGAAGCAGGATGTCGGAGACTTCGACCCCAGCCTCGTCGGACCGGGCGCGCGAGAGCTCGTCAAGACGATGGCCGAGAACCTCGAAGTTGAGAACCAGGCACTGCTCTCACGCGACGAGACAATCCTCACGGCCGTCGATCACGGTGACCGGCTCGCGGAGATGCAGGCTCGCCTGGCCGCCGCGGCCTCGTCCGGGGTCGCGACGATCGTCCACTACCGATTCGATGCCATCACCATGTCGATCCTCCAGCCGTTCGGGCAGCAGTCCGGGCTGAGCATCGGGCTCGACTCAACCGGCGCGTCGACCGAGGACACCTATGACTCGAGCGGCGCCTTGATCGCCAGCCAGAGCGGACCGTTCGGCGCGACGTTCGTGATCCGGCGGGCAACGGGCGGGCGCTGGCTGAACGTCGCGGTCCTGCCACCGGGAGCGACGCAGTGACGCCGGGCCTCCCGGACGACAGAGGAGGTCGCCCGGGCGACCGGCCCGCCGACGCCGGCGAAGCCGCGCCTGCGACCGACACAGGGCCCGCGAGCGACGAGGCGACCCCGATCGAGGCCGGCAGCGCCGACGCCGTGGCCACCGACGAGGAAGGGCGGGCGGATCGGCG
>CAYXVP010000005.1:0-26312 GCA_964468305.1 uncultured Anaerolinea sp.
CGCCTGTTTTCAAGATCGGACCAGCCGGAGCGGTGCACGCTCATCTGAGCACGGCGGCATAAGCGCGGATGAGCCCCAATAGGCGGGTACTGGCCTCCGAATCGATGTCAGTTTCGATGTCAGGCCGGCCGCGGTGCTGCTGGTGAGCCCCGCCCGACGGGCCGGCTACTCGTCGGGGCCACGTCTGCCGCTCGGGCCCCGGCGCGAGGCACGGCCAGGCTGCATCCGGGCGGCTGACACGAGCATCGCCCATGAGGACCCGATCGCGTTTGACCTGGTCACGTACGGCCGCAAGGTCGGGCGGATCCAGCTGTGCGGGCCGTGTTTTCGGGTGTGGGCACAGCTCGCGCCGGCGGATCCGCTGACCGTGGGGTATTGACAGCTACCCGATCCTCCCGCCCGTGCATGCGCGGAACGCGACGGCCGAGAGGCCGGTCATCCTGGCGCCGGCCAGTCCCTCCTCCCTGGCCGGCGCTGAGATCGGACGGTCGGCCGGTGCATGACGCCCCGGCGCCAGTGCTTCCGGGTGCCCATCAGCTGGGGCGACCTTCACGCCGAGCCGATCATCAGCGCCTTCTCGCCGGACGAGGCGCGGGCCCGGGCGCTTGCCATGGCCGAAGACCTGCTCCGCAAGCGGATCCGGTGGCGGATCCGGAACGGGCGCTGGCTGCCTGAGATGAACGAGCTGCCGATCCTCGCCGGCGAACCGATCCTGCTGCACGCCGGGAGCGATCACCGATGAGCGGCAAGATGTCAGCGGCCTGGTGGCGCGGCTACCGGCAGCGCCGGCGCCTCGCTGGCAACACCGTCCGACGGCGCGCCGGTTACGTGCGTCCGCCCCGCGGCGATCGCTCGGCCGAGTACGCACTGCGACGATCGCTCGGCGTGCCCACGGTACCGCTGCTGCTGCCGCATCTCCAGCAGGGTCGGCGCCTGGCGTTCTGGGAGGACGAGCTCCGCCTCGACCTGCACCAGGAAGCAGAGCTCGCGGTGCTCGAGGGCCGGGATCCCGCGGCCGCCGTGGCGGCTTACCGCGCTCGCGAAATCAGCTGGCTGGCGCATACCGCGCCGCTCTTTTCGGAGGCGATTGCCGCATGACCGATCTCATCCGACCCGTCGGTGGCCCCGAGACCCAGGACTTCGCTGGCGCGTTCCCGGCCGAGCGGCCGGGTTACTTGCGGACCGACGTCATGCCGCATCGCGGCAGGCGCTCGCCGTTCACCGGCGGCATCTTCCGACGGGACCTCCACCTGGCGATCGACTATGGCGTGCCGAACGGCACGAAGGTCAAGGCGATGGGCCCAGGGCCGATCGTCCGGCAGGGCATCTCGAGCCCGGACGGCGCCACGTACGTCCAGCAACGTGTCCACCGCGGTCCGAACTTCGACCTGTACGTCCTCTATTACCACCTCCAGGCGCACGGCGGGCTGCTGCACAAGCTCGGCGACGCCGTCGCCCAGGGCGTGCCGATAGCGCTCAGCGACAACAGCGGCTGGTCGTCGGGGCCGCACCTGCACGTCGAGCTCGTGCGGGTCCCGCGCGGCGCCAGTCCGGATACCTGGTACGGCGCTCTGCATCTGGATCCGCAGCCGTTCATCGACGGCAAGGCCCATTTCGTCGATCTCGACTAGCGAAAAGGAGAACCAGCCAGTGCCTGATATCGCCAACTTCGACTTCTCCATCGTCCTCACCGCCGCCGGAGCGACCGTCTCAGCGGCGCTCATCGCCAGCGTCATCGAGATCCTCAAGCGGATCCCGGCCCTTGGGCCGTGGGTCGACGCCAAGCACGAGCCGGCCGTGGCCCTGCTGCTCTCGTTCGTCCTGGTGGCGTACAGCTACCTGCTGACCACGCCCACGCCGGACCTCGCCAGTGCGGGCTCGGCGTTCATCGCCTTCATCGGCATCGCCGGCCTCTCGACGGCGGTCCACGACCAGGTCAGCTCCACCACTTCCTCGAGTTAGTCGTGACGTGGGTCGCTGGGTCTTCTATCGGACGCGTGCTCGCTGGCACCGCGCCTTCGTCCTCGATGGCGTCGGGCCGTTCGTCCTCGAAGTCTGCAACCTCGACGACGCCAGCCTCAGCGATCCGCACGACGAGCTCGGCGATGGACCCAGGTGTCAGCATTGCCGACCAGGCAGCGATGATGAACAGCGATCATCGGCGCCGACACCGCCTGCCGCGAGGCGGCCGAACCTCTCGGCCCGCAACGCGGCGATTGGTGGTAGTGCTGCGCTGGCGGTTGTCGCTGCCATCGCGGCGAGCCAGAGCGGTCCCGTGACGCCGAGTCCTGCGCCCTCCCGGGCGCCTGCCATGGCGTCGCTCGGTCCGACGTACAACCCGACGTTCAGCCCATTTCCGACGGCAACGTTCGGCCCATCGCTTCCGGTGCCATCGGGCCTGCCGAGTCCGGTGGCGACGCCCGAGTCGACGCCGCTGCCGACACTGCGGCCGACGCCCGAGCCAACGCCAGCGCCGAGCCCCGCGCCGACATGCTTCCACCCCGGTGGTCATCACGGCGTCGATGCCTGCAAATGGCCGCATAGCCCATGAACGACGCCTGTGTCCTGCTGGCCATCGTGACCTTCCTCGCGGGTTGCGCGGTGGGCGCGTTGTGGATGAGCTGGCAGCGATGAAGGAGCTGGCCCGATGAGCGCGATCCTGATCAAGACGGCCAAGGCCAAGAAGACGTTCACCGACAGCCACGGCAAGAAGCGCGAGGTCGTCGACGCGACGCCGTTCCGGACGGACGCGGAGACCGCGGCGGCGCTGCTCGAAGGGGGTGGGTTCAGGCTGGCGCGGGATCGCGTCGTGGCGCCGGCCCCGCTGGCTCCGGCTGACGCTGTCGGGGCCGATGACGGGGCGACCTCCAGGGCTGATCCGGGGCAGGCGGCGGGCTCCATGGATGAGGCCGATACGCCGAGCGTGGACTCTGACGACGGTGAGTCCCAGGACGCGGCGGAGCTCTCGGAGTGAGGCGACCATGCCTCGAGTGCGGCAGGCCATCCCTGCCCGACCGATCGCGCTGCGTGCTGCACCACACCGTTGAGCAAGAGCTCGATCGGCTCGCATACGGTGGCGGCTATCGAGCGCGCCGGGCAGGGGTGATCGGGCGGCCCTGCGAGCTGCGGCTGCCTGGCTGCACTGGCGCGTCGACGACCGCTGATCACGTCGTGCCGCGTGCACGTGGCGGCGCCCTCGGCCAGCTTCGACCTGCGTGCGCTCACTGCAATTCGGCGCGCGGCGCACGGGTATTCGCCTGATGGAGGGGGGCGGGTCGCCAGCGTCGCAGCTGGGCCCTCGTTCTGAACCCCGCCGCCGCTGTCGGGCGCCCGTCAGGTTCACGCCTTCGGGCTGTGACGTCTGCGGTGGCCCGATTGACTCCGCGCCTCGTCGCGGCTATACGGCTGTCCAGCTCGTGGCCGCATGAGCAGCGGCGGAGCTCGGGCGCGCTCGGGGCCGGCGCCGGACCCGCAGGCCCTCCGACGAGACCGGGACCGCTCCAGCTGGATGCACTTGCCCGCGGAAGGCCGCCAGGGCGATGCGCCCGATTGGCCGCTGTCGCGGGCGACGTCGCGCGAGCTCGGGCTCTGGGCGACCGAATGGCGCCGGCCTCAGGCCGTGATGTGGGAGGCGAACCATCAGGAGCTCGAGGTCGCGATGTACGTCCGGACGCTCCGCCAGGCGGAGAGCCCGAAGGCATCGGTCGCGATCCGGACGCTCCTGCGCCAGCAGCAGGAGAGCCTCGCGCTCTCGCTGCCCGGCCTCGCCCGGAACCGCTGGCTCATCGCCACGACCTCGGCTCAGGTCGCCGTCGAGCGCGCCACCGGCACCGACGGGCGTCCCTCGATCCGGGAGCGGATGAAGGTGGTCGACGGTGGCAGCTGAGCCGCGGTCGATGCTCGTCGTGCCGAGCTGGATAGAGGCCCACTGCGTCGTACCTGACGGCTTCAAGAAGGGCCGGCCGTTCATGCTCTACAACGGCCAGCTCCGCTGGTTCGCGAGTTTCTACATGGTCCGCCCGACGGTCCGCTGGATCCCCGACAACCCCGTCCTCGGGCCGGCGTTCGTCTACTCCCGCGGGATGCTCGTCGCGCCCCAGAAGTGGGGCAAGAACCCGATGATGGCGGCCCATGTCTGCGCCGAGTTCGTCGGGCCGGTCCTGTTCGCCGACTGGGCCCGTGAGGGCGATGGCTACGCCTGCGCCGACCACGGCTGCCGATGCGGCTGGGAGTACGCCTACGAGCCAGGCGAACCGATGGGCATGGCCTGGCCAACCCCGAAGATCCAGATCACCGCCTTCAGCGAGGACTCGACCGAGAACACCTACGACGCCCTCCGGCCGATGATCAGCGAGGGCCCGCTCGGCGACGTCTTGCCGCGGGCGGGCGAGGAGTTCATCCGGCACCCATCGGGCGCCGAGGACAGCAGGATCGACACGGTGACGAGCTCGAACCAGAGCCGCCTCGGCGCGCGCACCACGTTCGTGCCCCAGGACGAGCTCGGCCTGTGGACGCCCCAGGCGAAGATGGTGAAGCTCGCCGACACACAGTATCGGAACCTCGCCGGCATGGGCGGCCGGGCTGCGCTGACGACGAATGCCTGGGATCCGGCCGAGCATTCGGTCGCCCAGCGCGAGTTCGAGGCCAAGGCCGACGACGTCTACGTCCAGTTCCGTCAGCCGCCGACGAACCTTTCCTTCGCGAACAAGGCCGAGCGCCGGAAGATCTTCAAGATCGGCTACGACGAGGACATCCAGCGGGCCCATGGCGGCCACGTCGACCTCGACTCGATCGAAGCCGAGGCGGCGAAGCTGGCGATCCACGACGAGGCCCAGGCGGCGCGGTTCTTCGGGAACATGCTCGTCGCCGGTGCCGGCGTCGCGGTCGCACCCGAAACCTGGGACCTCTTGGCCAGGGCGATCGCCGTGCCCGCCGGGTCCGCGATCGGGATCGGCTTCGACGGCTCGATCAGCGACGATGCGACGATCCTGCGCGGCTGCACGCCCGAGGGCCACAGCTTCATCCTCGGCGCCTGGGTCCGGCCGACCGATGACCAGGAGCTCGCCCGCTGGCGTGCGGCGCACCCGACCGAGACGAGCTGGCGGGTGATCCGGAGCGAGGTCAACGACGCGGTCGCGGACGCCTTCCACCGCTATCGCGTCGGCCTGATGCTCTGCGACCCGCCGCGCTGGCAGACCGAGATCGAGGAGTGGGCGGCTCGTTTCGGCGAGCTCACGGTCCTCGCATTCGACACGAACCAGGCGACCCGCATGGCGCCGGCGGTCGATCGCTGGCGGACGGCGATCGCCGAGGGCACGCACACCCACGACGGCCATCCGGCGACGTCGTACCACGTGAAGGCGGCACATCTCCGGAAGGTCCACCTCCAGGCCGACGAGAGCGACAACCGGACGAAGTACGTCCTCGTGAAGGGCGAGGACCGCCGGAAGATCGACGGCGCGATCGCGGATGTCCTGGCGTACCAGGCGGCGATGACGATGGCGCTCGAGGCGGAGCCCGTGAAGCCGTTCATCATCCGGAGCGGCACCGGCGACGCGGCGCTGCGACGGCGGGCCCGGCAGGCGGCCGCGGCGGGCGCCCGATGAGCCGCGACGCGCTCTATGCCGCGGGCCTGCGCAAGCTCGCGCTCTATCAGCGCCCCTCGCCGGCCGAGGCTCGGGAGCTGCGTCGTCGCCGGCTGCCTGACGGCGACTACCCGGTCCTGACGAAGGCCGATATCGCCCGGCGCCCGCCGTTCCACCCAAGCGATCCGAGGATCGCCTGATGGCCGCCCTGACCGCCGTGCGCCGCAACGCGGCGCCGATCCTCGCCCTGGCCGGCTACGCCGCGATCGTCGTCGGCATCGCCCTCGTCTTCGTGCCGGCTGCCCTCGTCGTCGGCGGCCTCGGGCTCGTCCTCGGCGCGTTCGGCCTCTCGGCGGCCCGTCGATGAGCGCCCTCGACAGCATCTCGCGGGCGATCGTGCGCCCCTTCGTGCGGCAGCGCCGGCAATCGTTCTACGGGCTCGACGACATCGCCGGCATGTTCAGCCTGGGCGGCCTCGCCGGGCTGCTCTCGACGACGCTCCACGGCGAGCGCGAGCAGGTCGAGCCGACGTTCGTCAGCTACGTCATCGACGCCTACCTGCGCAACAGCGTCGTCTTCGCCTGTCTCGCGGTCCGGGCGCGCCTCTTCTCCGAGGCCCGCTTCCAGTTCCAGCAGCTGCGCGGCGGTCGGCCCGGCCAGCTCTTCGGGACGCCCGGGCTCAACCTCCTCGAGCATCCCGAGCCAGGCAAGACCACGGGCGACCTGTTGACCCGGGCGATCCTCGACGCGGACCTCGGCGGCAACGCCTTCAACCTCGCCCGCGAAGACCGAGTCCGGCGGCTGCGGCCGGACTGGATGACGCTCATCTTCGGTTCCAAGATCGACCGCGGTCTCGGCGGCTGGGATCCCGACGCCGAGGTCATCGGCCTCGGCTACCAGCCGGGCGGCCCGGGCGCCGGCCAGGACATCATCAGCTTCGGGCCCGACGAGATCGGCCATTTCGCGCCGACGCCCGATCCGATCTACCGCAACCTCGGCATCTCGCTCCTGACCGCGGGCATCCGCGAGATCATGGCCGACTCAGCGGCCACGGCGCACAAGCTCGCGTTCTTCCGCAACGCCGCCACGCCCAACCTCGTCGTGAAGCTGCCGGCGACGATGAGCCAGGAGGACGCCCAGGCCTGGATCGAGCTCCTCGAGCAGGACCACAAGGGCACCTTCAACGCCTACAAGACGATCTACCTCGGCGGCGGCGTCGACACGACGACGGTGGGCTTGAACTTCGAGCAGATGGAGTTCAAGGCGCTCCAGGGCGCCGCCGAGACCCGCATCGCCGCGCTCACGGGCATGCATCCGGTCGTCGCCGCGCTCTCGGAAGGCCTCGCCGGGTCGTCGCTCAACACCGGCAACTTCGGCAGTGCCGCCCGGCTCGTCGGCGACGCAACCCTGCGTCCGCTGTGGCGCAACGTCGCCGGATCGTGGGAGGTCCTGGTCCCGCCGCCGCCTGGCAGCAGGCTCTGGTACGACGACCGCGACATCGCGTTCCTGCGCGAGGACGTCAAGGACCAGGCCGACATCGTCCAGAAGAACGCGGCGACGATCGGTCAGCTGATCAAGGACGGCTACACCTCGGCTTCGGCGATCGCCGCGGTGAGCGCCGGCGGCGACTGGTCGCTGCTGGAGCACACCGGCCTCGTGTCTGTCCAGCTACAACCGCCCGGGACGTCGGTGCCAGGCAGCGGCATGGCACCCATCCAGTCGCCGGCGGCGATGCGCGCTCGAGGCGACTTCTGGCCGAGCAGCGGGCCCTTCGCCAGCCTCGGCACCGTTCCGCGAGGAACCGAGTACCCGGCCGATCACGCCCTTGTCCGGCAGTTCAGCTCGATGTTCGAGCTCGCGGCCGAGACCAAGGTCGTCATCAGCCGGGCGCCCGAACGGATCATCACCGCCGGATCCGTCTACGCGACGCGGCAGCGGCTCATCGCCGCCGGGAAGGACGCCGGCCACGCGAGCCTGGCGCGCGAGCTGAACGTCAGCGTCTCGACCGTGCGTCGGCGCCTCGAGGAGCCCATCGCCGCGAGTTGAGCAGGGTGAGCACCCCCGAATGAGCAGGGTGAGCACCTTGCCTGAGCACCCCCCTCGAGCCGCAAGGTCCGCGGCACATGCCTGAGCTCGATGAGAACGAGGCCCCGGTCCTCGAGGTCACCCTCTCGCCGACGACGATCGACGAGAGCGTTCTGGCCGCGGCCGTCCCCTCGCCGCGCCAGTACGGCCATGTCAAGACACTCCTCGAGCGACCGTGGGTGATCCAGCAGCCGATGCTCGCGCTCATGGTCGATCTCGTCCGGACCCGGATCGAGTCAGGGCCACTGTCCGAGGACGAGATCACGCGTCGCCTGGCGGCCGCCAAGGCCGACAACGGCACACGCACAGGGCCGGCGATGGTCGGCTCGGTCGCGGTGATCCCGATGTACGGCGTCATCAGCCAGCGCATGGGCCTCATGAGCGCGATGTCGGGCGGGACCTCGATCGACGAGCTCCGCGGCCAGCTCCGCCAGGCCCTCGCGGATCCGGCGGTCAGCGCGATCGTGTTCGACATCGATTCGCCTGGCGGCGCGACCGACGGGGTGCCCGAGTTCGCGGCCGAGCTGCGCCAGGCGCGCCAGGGCGCGAAGCCGATCGTCGCCCAGGTGAACACCCTCGCCGCCTCAGCCGGCTACTGGCTGGCGGCGCAGTGCTCCGAGGTCATCTGCACGCCCTCGGGCGAGGTCGGCTCGATCGGCGTCTACGCGATGCACGAGGACGTCAGCCGCCAGGACGAGATGGCCGGCGTGAAGACGACCCTGATCAGCGCCGGTCCGTTCAAGGTCGACGGCAACCCCTTCGAGCCGCTGACCGACACCGCCCGGGCGGCGATCCAGGAACAGGTCGACGCCTTCTACTCGATGTTCGTGGCCGACGTCGGCCGCGGTCGCAAGACCAACGCCGACAACGTCGCGGCGAACTACGGCCAGGGCCGGACCCTTCTCGCGAAGCCGGCGCTCGCGGCCGGGATGATCGACGGCATCGACACCCTCGACGCGACGCTCGCTCGCCTCCAACCCAGGGCGCAATCGCTCGGCCGACGGGCGGCCGACGCCATTCAGTCGCCGGCGCTTGCCGCGTCCGGTCAACCACTCCGGCCCGACCGGGCCTGGAACAGGCGCATGAAAGGACGACTCGGATGACACTCGAGCTCGCATCCCTGCGTGGGCTGGACGCCCATAAGGCCGCCCGGGCACAGTACGCCGCCCGCCTGCTCGAGATCGAGCAGGAATCCGGCGGCGCGCTCCTCAACGAGGCCCAGAAGGCCGAGTTCGACGAGATCGGCAACCCGACCGACGGCATCCTCGCGCAGCTCGACGCCGCGATCGAGGAGCTCGAGGTCCGCGACGCCCGGGTCAAGGCCGCGATCGCCGCCCAGGACCAGCGCTCGATCGAGGTGCCCTTCAGTGCCCCGACCGTGATCCGCAAGCTCGACAACGAGACGGTCTTCGACCTCGCCGGCTACCGCGCCCGGGTGGGCTCGATCGACGAGCTGCCGCGCGCCTATCGCGACGGCGCCATGCGCGTCCTCGAGATGTCGGACTTCCCGACCTCGAAGGATCCGGCCAAGGCGAAGGCCCACATCGAGCGCCTGATGGCCGCCCATCTCGACGACGTGTCCGAGGGCCGGGCCCAGGGCTGGATCGCCCGCCGGGTCATCGGCACCGGCTCGCCGGTCTACCGCGACGCGGCCGCGCAGTACATCGCCAAGGGCCGCGAGGGCATGAGCCCGCGCCTGCTGGCCGAGCTCCAGACAGGCAGCGACGCCGACGGCGGCTTCGCCATCCCGTTCACCATCGACCCGACGTTCGTCATCACGACCGATGGCGCGGCCTCCGCGCTCCGCGAGTTCTCGAACGTCCAGACGATCACGACCAAGAGCTGGCACCCGCTCGTGACCGAGGACAACGATGCCTCCTATGGCACCGAGATCGCGGCCACGACCGACTCGGCGCCCAACGACATCGACGACCTCAACGGCGTCACGCCGCTCCGGGCGAAGCGCTTCATCAAGTTCACCGCCGAGTACCAGGAGGACTACGGCCCGGCCGCGATCCTGGCCCAGGTCGGCAAGCTCATTGCCGACTCCAAGAGCCGCCTCGAGGCCGACAAGTTCGTCCAGGGCACGGGGTCAGGAGAGCCCGAGGGCATCATCTGGAAGATCGACGACGACGGCTCGAGCCTCGTCTCGCAGGCGAACTTCGACCTCGACGCGCTCGACGCGCTGACCGCCGCGCTCGGTCCCCGGTTCCGCGTCACCGCCGACGGCGACACGGCCTACATGGCCAACATCAGCATCCTCCAGAAGCTGCGCCAGCTCGGCACCGCCGGCGCCCCGGCGAACTCGATCTACGATGCGATCAGCCAGCGCCTCAACGGCTACGCGGCCCGCGAGCTCTCGGCGATGGACGACGTCTGGACGAGCGGCAAGGAAGTGCTCCTGTTCGGGGACTTCGGCTACTTCGTCATCGTCGACCGGATCGGGCTCTCGGTCGAGTACGTGCCCCAGGTCTTCGACGGCTCGGGCGATCCGCTCGGCCAGCGCGGCATCTATGCGCGCTGGCGGAATACCTCGAAGGTCATGACCGTCAACGCGTTCCGCCTGCTGACCCACAGCTAGTCCTGTGGCCGAGAAGCTGCTCCGAGCAGGGCTGTACGTCTCGACGAAGACGTTCCTGGTCGAGCGCAACCTGTGGGTGCGTCAGGGTGACACCGTCGTCGCGGGTCACCCGCTCCTCGACGGCCGGATGAAGGACGGGACGTTCGTGCCGTTCAAGCCGACCTTCGAGATGCCAGCGCCCGTGGCAGAGCCCGAAGCCCCGGCATCGGTTGCTGCGGCGGCTGCCGAGCCCGAGTCCGAGGCGGCGTCGTCATGACCCTCCTCGTCAAGACCGTCCCGATCAACACCGACGCCGAGGGCGCCGCCGTCGCGACCGTTCGCGCCGGGGGTTGCCTGCTCCGCGCCGTCCACGTGGAGGTCGGCGACCTCGAGGCGTTCGACCTCACTGTCACCGAGGAGCCGCTCGGCAGGACGCTGCTCGGCCTCGAGGCCGTCGAGGCCGATGCTCGGTTCCAGCCGATGATCGTCGGCCAGAACACCGACGGCACGGACGTCAGCACGAACGGTGGCCACGTCATCCCCGCCATCCTCAAGCGGATCCAGATCGTCATCGCCAACGGCGGTGACCACAAGTCAGGTGAGCTGACGCTGCTCCTGGAGCGCTAGCTCCCGTGGACCTCGACGAGCTCAAGGGCCGCATCGGCGCAACGAAGCTGGACGACACTGCCCTCCAGTCGCTGCTCGCTGCGGCCGTCGAGGCGATCGAGGCCCGCTATGGCACCCAGAACGACGAGGCGATCGAGACGCGCCGGCCGTCGGGACCACTGATCCGGCTCGCCCGTCGGGCCCAGGAGGTCATCTCGGTCAGTGAGCGCTTCATCGGCGGCTTCTGGACGGGCGTGGGCTTCGGCGGGACGAGCGTCGAACTCGAGACCGACGACTGGGAGCTCCGCCCCGGCGGGCTCATCCTCGAGCGGCTTCCCTCTGGGTCGCACCCGGCGCGGCGCTGGCGCGGCGCTGTGACCGTGCACTACTGGCCCACCGATGACGGCGCCGAGCGCGATCGCGTCGCGGTCGATCTCGTCAAGCTCGAGATGAACTACGTGCCGACCCTGGTGTCGACGACGATCGGGACCTGGTCGGAGACCTACAACAAGCTCGACAACGCGTACCAGGCCGAGCGCGAGACGATCCTCGCGAGCCTGCGCATGCCGTTCATCGGTGCCATCTGATGGCCATCGAGAGCCGGTACCGGCAGACCCTGGTGGTGAAGCGCCTCGACCCGGTCATGGCCGGCGCCGAGACTCTGGGTGGCCTCGACACGACGCTCGTCTCGGATGCTGCGGCCGGGGCGGACGCCATCGAGCTCGTCGACGTCGGCGCTGCCTTGCCCAGCGATCTCTTGCGCATCGGCGACGTCGGCGAGACCGAGATCGCGGCGATCGCGGCGATCGCCGGCACGACGGTGACGCTCGCCGAGCCCCTCGGTCGCAGCCACGACTCCGGCGACCAGGTGCGCGCCCTCGACGCCGGGCCCGCCACGAGCGATGAGTACGGCCAGCCAGTGACCGAGCCCGTCACGGTGGCCACGATCGCCGGCCTGATCCAGCCCCGGCCCTTGCGCGATCGCGAGGTCGCCCTGACCAGCCAGGCCGGACCCGCGATCGGCAGCCACGTCGGCTACATCGACCCGCTCGCAGGGCTCACGACGGCCTGCTGGATCGAGCATGCCGGTACCCGCTACGACATCGTCGCGATACCCGACGCCGCGGGGCTCGGACACCATCTCGAGCTTGTCCTGCAGGCGGTGACCTGATGCCGGCCAATGGCTTGACCGCGAAGGTCGTGCTGCATCGCTCGACGATCGATGCGGTGATCCTGGGCGGGCTCGACGGGCTCTTCGAGCTGGCCAAGGCCATCATCGTCGACGCCGGCCAGCACGCCCCCGACTCACCCGCCGAGCCGTACCCGACGGGCGAGGGCCTGCCCCGCCAGGGCGGCGTCCTTGCCTATGCCAAGGGCGCCAAGGTCGCCGGCTGGAGCCTGCGCGGCCTGCAGCCCAAGCGAGCCCGCGCGTTCCGCGTCGACTCGCGCGCCGGCGGGTTCGTGATCTACGGCGGCTTCGGCAGCCACATCGCCCACTTCGCCGAGCTCGGCACGATCAAGGAGCGGGCCCGGCCGTTCCTGACGCCGGCGCTCCTGCGCGACCTGCCGCAGGCCGAGAAGTTCCTGAAGCCCGCGGTCGCGAAGCGCCTGGCGGCCCTGCCGTGATCGATCCTCTCGGCCTCGTCCTGACCGAGATCCGCGACGATCCCGGCGTTGCCGCGCTGACCGACCGCATCCGCGGCGGCGAACAGGCCGCCGGCGATGGCCTCGGGCCGGGCAAGTACAACCGCTTCGTCGTCCTGGTGCGCCTGGGCGGCACCCGGGAACGGCGGGCGCCGGTCCAGGAGGTCCGCCTGGCGGCCCGCTGCTACGGCGTCACGTTCCAGGACGCCGCGGCGCTCGCGGGCGCCGTGTCTGACGCCGTCCATGCCGCGGGGCCGCGCCTGGCGAGCTCGGGCATCGGCATCTACGGCTCGTTCGAGGACAGCGGTCTCGGGGCGACACGGGATCCCGACACTGATCAGCCGCACGAGGATCTCATCCTCCGGATCGTCTCGCCCACGGTCAAGGTGAACGCGCCTATGCCGTGACCCTTCACGGGCCGGCCCAGGCCGAACCGTCAATCCCCCGAGCAGCTGGATCCGGACCCACGGGCCCGGGCAGCGAGAAGGAGCAGCACGAAGATGCCGAACGAGATCCACCCCGAGGACCTGTACTTCGGGGCCCCAGCGCAGCTGACCTATGGCGGCGTCGCGGTCGGCGCGACGATCGACAAGCCCAAGGTCACCTTCGAGCTCGAGCACTACACCCCGATCTTCCAGGGCGCCCGGGGCGAGGTGAAGGGCACCACGTTCATCCACAAGGTCCGGCCCTACGCCGAGTTCCAGATCAACGAGATCACCGCGACCAAGCTCGCCTGGGGCATGCCCGGCAGCTCGAGCGTGACCGGCGATGCGACCGAGACGGGCGGCGGCGCCAGCACGACCCTCGATGGCGGCGTCGACGCCGGCGACATCACGATCACGGTCACGTCGGCGACCGGCATCAGCGGCGAGTCGACACCCGGCGCGCACGATGGCGACTTCCTCCGGATCGGCGTCACCGGCGAGACCGAGATCCGCCGGGTCGAGTCGGTCTCGGGCCTCGTCGTCGTGCTCGACATCCCGCTGCTACGGGCGCACCGCGACGGCGACGCCGTCGTCGAGGTCGACGACCGCGGCACGACCGTGATCACCTGGACGCCCGGCCGCGTGCCGTCCGAGTCGTACCAGGATCTCGTCCTCGTCGGCGAGGGCCTCGACGGCCGCCAGCTGATCGTCACCCTCCGGGACGCGATGAGCGCCGAAAACACGGTCCTCGAGTTCGGCGACGACTCGATCTCGGGCATGCCCGTGAAGTTCAAGGCGTACTACGACCCGGCCAACCCGACCGACGTCCCGGCGACGATCGAACTCGCCCCGGCACCCTAGGCGATGCAGATCCCCGAACGGTCCGCCGAGGACCGGGCGGCCGGGATCCTGCGGGTCACGGTGGGAAACGCGGGAACCAAGCGGCTCCCGACGCTCCCGATGCGGGCCGCGGCCGAGTGGAGCGATTCGCTCGGCCCCGCCCTGCAGGCCATGATCGAGAAGCTGGGCACCGATGCCGGCGAGATCAAGGGCGGCGACCTGACCGCGATCGGGCGTGCTGCCCAGGAGGCGATCCTCGAGGCCGTCGTGGCCTATGACCGGGGCTCGGCCCTGGGCGGCCGCGAGTGGCTCGAGGAGCACGCGGATCCCGAGCAGCTGTACATCGCGTTCCGCCAGATCGTCCTGGTGGTCTTCCCTTTCGTGGGCGACGCGATGGGCATCCTGCGGCTGCTGCCCGAGCTGCTGCGGGCCGGAACGTCGGGATCGCCGAGCTCTACGAGTGGGCCCTCGTCCACTGGGGGCTCGACCCCCGAGCCCTCGTAGACAGGCTCGACGCGGTGCAGCTCGAGGTGCTCTGGGCAGCCGGCCAGGAGCGGATCGGCCGCGAGCAGCGGGGCCGGATGGCCGAGCTGTACGTTGGCGTCCGCGACGGCTACGTCGCGGGCAACGTGGCGACGGGCAAGGCCAAGCCGAAGGGCTCGTTCCAGACGCCGGCGTACACGCGCGGCGACACGACCGACACCCCGCCCCAGACCGTCCAGGAATACCGCGCGACGTTGGCCCGCCTGGGCCAGCTCGTGCCCGGCCTCGTGACGCGGAAGCACTGAGCGATGGCCTCGATCGCGGACATCCTCTTCAGCTTCAAGGGAGATGACAAACAGCTCCAGCTCGACGCGGCCGCCGCGGGCCAGAAGGCCGGCGAGACCCTCGGTCAGCGCCTCGGGACAGGCACCAAGGCCGGCCTAGCGGCCGTCGGTGGCGTGGTCGCCGCTGGTCTCGGGGTCGCCCTCAAGGGCGCGCTCGAGCTGACCGACGTCACCGCCAAGTACCGGGCCGAGACCGGCGCCACGGCGGACGAGGCGAAGCAGGCCCAGGGCGTCATCACCGACCTGTACAAGACCGGCACCGATGGCTTCAGCGCCCTCGGCGATGCGCTCACGATCGTCCACAACGACCTGCACCAGGTCGGCGACGAGGCGAAGGCGACCCTCGAGGTCGCCCGCGCCTTCGCCCGGGCCACCGGCCAGGAGCTCGTCCCGGCCACCCAGGAGCTCGCCGGGCTCACCAAGGCCTACAACCTCGACGCCGCCGGCCAGAAGGCGATCCTGGACCAGCTGGTGGCCTCGCACCAGCGCTATGGCGGCTCGATCACCGACGAGATCGCGACCCTCCAGGCGCTCGCGCCGGCGCTCACCGCGGCGAAGCTGTCGTGGACCGACGGCATCGGCATCCTCAACCTCTTCACGAAGGCCGGTGTCGACGCCTCGACGGCGCCTGTGGCCCTCGCCAAGGCCCTCGCGAAGGTCCACTCGCCCGAGGAGCTGCAGAAGCTCATCGCCGACATCGGGGCCACCCAGGACCCGTTCCTGCGGGCCCAGAAGGCGGCCGACCTGTTCGGCGCCAAGGCCGGGCCGAAGCTCGCCGCGGCGCTGGCGGGCTCATCCGGTCAGCTGAGCGACTACGTCGTCGCCCAGGACCAGGCCGCCGGCGCCACCGAGCAGGCCGCGGCCGCGATCGAGAGCACACCGCTCGAGCGGTTCAAGATCGCGATGCACGCCCTCGTGACGGGCCCGCTGGCCGAGTTCGGCAGCTCGTTCACGCCAATCCTCGGCGGTCTGGGCACGCTCGGCACGGCCCTCGGGTCGGTCCGCGCCGGGATCCTCGTGTTGGGGGCGGAGAACATCAAGGAGACCGCCAGCGCCATCGCCAGCACGATCGCGACGAACGCCCGGGCGGCGGCCTACCTGCTGCTCCATCCGCAGTTCCTGCTGACCGCGATCCAACTCGGCGTGCTCACGGCCGCGGAGGGCATCTACAGCGTCGCCACGGGCATCGCCACCGCCGTGACGAGCGCGCTCGGCGTCGCGATGGACCTGCTCCTTGGTCCGATCGGGCTGATCATCCTCGCCGTCGGCGCGCTGTTCGTCGCCTGGAACGCGAACTTCCTCGGCATCCGCGATCTCGTCGGCGGGGTGGTCGACTGGCTGGTCCACACGTTCGGCTTCCTGCTGGGCCCGATCCAGGCGGTCGGCGACGCGATCGGCAAGGTCCTCGGCTTCGTCCACGACGTCGTGACCGGGATCCACGACTTCCTGTTCGGCGCCGAGACGGCCGTCGACCAGTCGGCGACGCGGATGCAGGGCCGCGTCGGCCGCTTCGGGCGCGACGTCGGGCCCACCCTCGCGACGAACCTCGGCAACGGCTCCGATCTCGTCGGCAAGGCCGCGGACGACGTCTTCACCGTCCCGCTGACGGACGCGCTCGACCGGACGAAGACCTACGTCACGCAGGTCGCGCCGACGATCCCGGCCGCGGCCGCCGACGGCATCAAGGGCGGCGCTGCCCTGGTCCAGTTCGCGATCAACTTCGTCACCGGGACCATCGGCTACCGCCTCGTGGCGATGGGCCCCGAGGCCCGGGCCAAGGCCGCCTCGATCTCGCTCGGCATCGCCCAGGGGATCCGCGACAAGCGGACCGCGATCGACCAGGCGATCAGCCAGCTCGCGACCGACGAGAAGAACCGGCTGACGCCGATGCGCGAGATCGGCCATGACGTCGGCCTGCTCTTCGGCAAGAGCCTCGCCAAGGGCCTCCACGACGCGGATCCGGTCGTCAAGAAGCAGGCCGAGGGCACGCGCGCCCTGATCGAGGACCGCCTGATCGAGCTCGTCCAGGCTGGCGGCAAGGCGGGCCAGAAGATCCAGGAGGAGCTGCAGCAGCGGCTGCACTCGAAGGATCCCGACGTGCGCGCCCAGGCCCAGCGCACCAAGAGCATCATCGACGCCGCGCTGAAGGCACAGCCAGCGCGGACGCCCGGCGACGTGATCGGGGCCCAGCTCAACACAGATCTCGGCAACCACGGCACCGAGCTCGGCCACACGGCCTACCAGCTCGGCCGGACGATCGCCAAGAACCTCATCGCCGGCGTCAAGGGCTCGGGCCCTGTGGCGCCGACGCCGCCGGCGCCTCCGGGCGGTGCGCCGCGGCCGCAGTATCAGCACGGCACGGACTACGTCCCGGCCGACATGCTCGCCTACCTGCACCGCGGCGAGATCGTGATCCCGGCGGCGCAGGCCGAGCGCATCCGCGCCGGGGCGGCGAGCCCGGCTGGCCTCAGCGGCCCGCTGATCGGCGAGCTCCACGTCGACGCGCGCGGCCATGATCGACCGGAGCAGGTCGGCTTCGCCGTTCGGCGGGCGGTCGGCGACGCGATCGCCGACGTGCTGCGCGAGCAGACCTCGCGCCTGCCGGTGGGGACCAGGGCATGACGACCGGTTTCCTCAGCCTGGGCACGCTCACGGAGCTGTGGGATGCGGAGTACCCGGGCTTCGTGTACCCGCAGCGCAAGGTCGTCACGCCACTGCTCGGCGACGGCGCCGGGGCGGGCTTCTCCGTCGTCCAGGAGACCGCCAAGGGCCTCCGCCAGGCGACCCTAGCGTTCATGGCCGAGAGCACGAGTGACAAGGACACGGTCCGCGGATACGAGGAGGACGGCACCGAGGTCAGCTTCGTCGACTACGACGGCTCGACGCGCCTGGTCCACGTGCTGAGCTTCCATTCCGAGCCCGGGCCCGCGGCGGGCCTGTGGCGCGTCTCGCTGCTCCTCGAGGAGATCAGCGGACCCAGCGGACCGTAAGCCGATGCAGACCCTGACCGACGACCTGCTCGACACGCTCGCTGCCCGGTTCCAAGCAGCCGCCCACGGCTACCGCTGCCGGATCGAGATCGACCACGCGGTCGAGGTCGGGACGCCGGTCGCCCGGGTCGAGCGGACGTCGGACCAGGCGCTCCTCGGCCCGACCGCCGTCGTCTTCGAGGACGCGACGAGCGGCGGGCTCCCGGTCTGGTCGCCGTCGCAGCCGACGCGGCTCGTCGCCCCGACGGCCGGGCTCTACAGGTTCGGTGGCGGGATGGCGGTCCCGGGGATCATCACGAATACGATCCCCGAGCTCCGGTTCCGGGTGAACGGGACGACGATCGTCGCGGCGCAGTACACGGACATCGGCTCGGGCGTGATCGACACGATCGAGAGCGTCTGGCAGCTCGCCGAGGGCGACTACGTCGAGCTGGTGATCAGTCCGTCGAGCGGCGACCCGATGATCCTGACGTCTGCATTCGCGTGGCTCCATGCGGAGTCGGGGATCAGCGCGCGGGTCTACCGCTCGACGAACCTCTCGATCCCCCTTTCGGGCGGCATCGGTGACCAGCGTGTTCCGTTCGACGCGGCGCGATGGGACACCGGCTCGTTCTGGTCCGCCGGCGCGCCGACCCACGTGACGATCCCCTCGGATGGGACCTACCGGATCACGGCGCACGGCGTGGTCAACAAGACGACCTCGGGTAGCCCCGCGTTCCAGGTCTACCTACCGGTCAACGGCGGCGCCTTCCTCGCGACACGACGCAATAACGACGGGTCGTCCCTCGGCGGGAAGCTGTCGCTGGCCACCGAGTACCGGTTCAGCGCAGGCGACTACATCGAGCTAGGTCTGTGGCACACGAACGGTTCGGGCGTTTCCGGCCAGGCGGTCGACGCGTACGGGATGGAGTTCACGATCGTCAAGATCGCGGACGCGGCGGCGCGGGTGGGGCGCCTCGTCAAGCAGTCGCTCCCGAACAACGTCCAGACCGCTGTCGTCTTCACGATGGAGCGCTACGACGACGCGAGCTACTGGACGAGCGGCAGCCACGTCGACGTGCCGGCCGGGCTCCACCACGTCGCCGCGCTCGTGCGCCTCAGCGGGACCGGACCGGGCGGGACGCGCTCGGCGTGGCTCCGCGTGAACGGGACGACTGACATCGCGACCTATTCCTTGCCCGCCCCGCCATCCGACGGCTCGTCGAGCATCACGACGTTCGGCCTGTCGGCCGACTGGGAGTTCAGCGGCGGCGACTACCTGGAGCTGATCCTGCTCCACGACGCGGGCGTCAGCCTCGACCTAGAGGCCTCGCCCGAGTACCAGGGCGGCACGGTCGTGCTCGACTCGCCCGAGCTCTCTATCTCGGCGGTCGCGACCGTCACCTCGTCCTCGGTCACGACACGCCGCTTCCAGCCGACTAGGGTGGCGATCGACAAGAGCCGGCGCATCGCCGCGGCCGCCCTCGACGTCGAGATCCCCAACGAGACAGGCGGGATCGGGGTGGCGTTCGACTCGCTGGTGCAGACCAACGAGGTCATCCGCTCGTACCACTGGTACGGCGACGAGGCCAACGCGGTCCTGACGTTCACCGGGCTGATCGACGTGATCCACGAGGGCCGCGACGTCCGCTCGGTCCGGATCACCGCCCGGGACATGCTGAAGCGCCTGATCGTCCAGACCTTCTCGGCGACCGCGCCGCAGACCGCGGGCGAGGCGGGAGCCGTGCGCACCCCGGCGAATGGCGTCTACCTCGAGACCGAGGCCTCGGACATCGTCAGCGACATCCTCGACCGGGCCGGCTGGCCAGCGGCAGACCGGGCGATCAGCCCGACAAGCTACCTCCTCGACGAGTACATCATCAGCGACGGCACCTCATGGGCCGAGGCGATCATCAACGAGAACGGCCCGACCGGCCTGGCGGGCTACGACGCCTGGGCGGACGAGCTCGGCATCTTCCATTTCGCGCCGATGCTGGCGAGCGTCGCACCCGACAGCGACACAGCGGCATCGCCGGAGTATTCGTACGTGATCGCAGCCGACGGCTCGGACCACCTGGTCTCGAAGAACGTGATCCGGCTGGACCACGAGATCGACGACTACGACCTCAAGACCAGGGTCAAGGTCCGTGGCAATCTCGCCACGGCGAAGCCGGCGTGGACCGAGCTCTGGCACTCGAACACGTTCTCCCTTGCCGTTGGCGTGTGGTTCGATCCGGCCGACGCGAACTACATCAAGGTCCTCGACCGCGGGACCAAGAAGATCTACCGGTTCAAGACGACGTCGCCACGTGGCCGCGCCCCGACCGGGATCTGGCCGCTCTACGTCGGCGGCAATGTCACCTACCCGATGGGCCTCTCCGGCGATCCGGCCGACAGCACGATCTTCTGGGTCCTCGACGCCGGCGGCATCCACTACGGCCACCCGTCCGGCAGCAAGGTCCACAAGTACCGCAAGAGCGACGGCGCGCACCTGTCGAGCTTCAGCATCGCCGACGGCGATTGGTCCGATATCAAGGTCACGAGCTCGTACATCTGGCTGACGAGCCTCTCGACCGACAAGACGCACCGCTACTCGAAGACAGGGACGGCCGGCCCGTCCTACACGACGACGGTCTCAGGGCACGCCCAGTCGAACCCGACGGGGCTCTTCGCTGACGGCACGACGCTCGGGATCTTCTTCCTCGGCCATGCCCGGTTCATCCTGGTCGACGAGACCGACCCGACGACGATCGACACGACCAATGCGCTCGGCGTGACATCCGGCATCGTCTCGACGGCTGGGACCTCGATCTTCGGCGGCGAGATCAAGACGACGACGCACGACCGGCTGTGGGCCTGCTCCGACGATCTCCACCTCATCTGGGAGTTCCAGCTGCTGGAACCAACGACCAGTGCGGTGTTCTCCGAGGTCGTCGATACGGCCCTCGAGGACCAGCTGGGCTTCTTCGCCGGCGCGGAGCCGCGCCAGCATGACACGCACCCGGGCGATGCCGACCACCCGTACGAGATCCGACGGGCGACGGTCACCCTCGAGAAGACGATCACCAACATCGCCCAGGCGACCGAGACCGCGATGCGGATCCTCGAGGAGCTCGCGCACCGGCGCGAGACGGTCGACTTCGGCGTGGTCGGGCACCCGGGGGTGCAGCGCCGAGATCTGCACCAGCTGACCGACCCTGTGACCGGTCTCGACGCGCTCTACGTGCTCGACACCTATCGCGACAACATCGACGAGCGCGGCTATCTCGCGACGATCGCCTATGTTCCCTATCAGCCGAGTTATTGATGGCCAGCGTCCGCGAGTACGCGATCCTCTACGTCCGGGGGACCCGGGTCGGCGGCACGGTCGTCGGCGGTGGGAACGCGGTGCTCGGGACGGGTCAGCACGCGCTCGATGGACCGGAACACACAGCCACCTCGGACCAGACCTATCTCGACGCGTCTATCGATGCCCACGGGCTGCTGCCGAAGCTCTCGGGCGACGTCGAGGACTTCCTCGATGGCAGCGGCGGCTGGTCGAAGGCCGGATCCATGGTCCCCTGGCACATCGAAGCTGGCGAGACCTTCACCGTGCCTTTGAAGAAGCAGGCCCTGTTCGCCATGACCATCGTCAACGAGGGGACCCTCGTCGTCGACGGCTATCTCCTGGAGGTGCATTGACATGAGCGGCGGTATCCAGATGCCCGAGGGCCCGTCTGGGGCCGTTGTCACGCCTCCGTCAGGCTCGAAGACCCTCTTCAACGACGACACGCTCCACGCGTTCGCGGTCAAGAAGGATGACGGCACCGTATCGACACTGATCGGTGCCACGGGGCCCACCGGACCGACCGGACCGACAGGCGCCGGCGGCTCGGGCGGTGCCACCGGCGCAACTGGACCCACGGGCCCAACGGGACCCACTGGCGCGACCGGCCCGGGCGGCGGCGGCGGCGGGGTCGGTGCAACGGGTGCCACCGGACCTACCGGCCCGACTGGCCCGACCGGTCCGACTGGCGCGACGGGTCCCGGCGTCCTCGTCTACTCCGACCACGGGAACACCGGCTCGACCGAGACGATCGACGCCTCGGCGGCGGACGTCCACCGGCTCGTCCTGAACGCCGCGACGGTGACGATCACGCTGACCGGCTGGCCCGCGTCGGGGACCTACAAGACGATTCGCGTCCTCGCAGTCCAGGATGGCACGGGCGGACGCGTGTTCGCCTGGCCTGCGGCGGTCACGAACCCGCCGACGCTCTCGACAGCTGGTGGCGCGACTGACACCATCGACCTCGAGACCTACGACGGGGGCTCGACGGTCTACGCGGCACTCGCCGGGGCACCCGGAGCTACGGGCGCTACCGGACCAGCCGGCGCGACGGGTCCGACCGGACCTACGGGTGTCACAGGAGCGACGGGCGCGACGGGCGCGACCGGCTCGGGCTCCGGTGCGTCCGCGATCGCGTATCAGACCTCGGGCTCGGACTATACGACGACGAGTGCGTCGTTCGCGGACGTCGACGCGACCAACATGTCCGTCACCCTGACCACCGGCGCGCATCGCTGCAAGGTCAGCATGACGATCTTCTGCCAGATCAGCAGCAACAGCCAGACGGGCGTCCTCGACATCATGATCGATGGGACCAGCGATACCGGGGCCGTGGGGATCTACCAGATCCGAGCCAACACGAATGGCTACGTGAGCCTCACGATCGAGTACATCACCTCGGTCCTGTCGGCGGCCTCACACACGATCAAGCTGCGCTGGAAGGTCTCCGGCGGCGCGACGTTCACGATCAACCGTTCTAACTGGCCGACCAGTTTCCTCGTCGAGGAGCTCGGACTCTGATGAGCCTCGCTCTGATCCGCGGTCTCGGGGCGGGGCGGTACGCGCCCGGAGCGTACTCGGACGAGTTCAACGACTCGTCGACGTTCAGCGGCCAGTGGGGCCAGAACTACGGCGACAACACAACGATCAACGACTCGGGGGTCAACAGTCATACCCCGTTCTGTCTCCATCTCCAGGGCCAGCGCTACGAGACCGCCCCGGCGATGCCGTTCACCGCGATCGCGAAGGCCCAGCTGCTCGACTGGGACAAGGTCGCCGGCGTCCCGCAGGTCGGTGGGGTCTGGATCAACATCGCGCAGGCTGCACCGGGCCCATACCAGGGCTTCGGCTCCGACGTCGGCACGCCCGGCGAGATGCACCTCGGGTCCTCGAAGTTCAATAGCTCGGGCGCGTTTACCGGGAACCCGCACGTCGTCAGCCAGATCTTCGGCTCCGATGCCTACACCGCGCCCCAGGTGATCAAGGTCGTCGCCCATTCGAGCTCGAATGTCGACGCCTATATCAGCTTCGACGATGGGCTGACCTGGACGACGATCTGCACGGGCTACGACCCCGGCTTCACGATCAACGCCCTCGGCCTCGAATCAGGTGGTTGCCGGACAGACTTCGCGTGGATCCGGGTGTCGTGACCGTCCACGTCCTCGCCTTCCCTCATACCGAGCTCAGCCGCGAGTTCGAGTCGTGCGCCTTCACAGCTCGGACGCGCGTCTTCGCATCGATGCTGGCCGGCGCGGGGATCCCCGTCGTCACGTACGCCGGTGAGCGATCGGAGGCCGCTGCGCCGAACGTCACGATCACTCGGCGGAAGGAACGTCGTGCCTGGTGGCCCTGGTACAAGCCCGACGGCCAGCACGTGTTCAACGACTTCGACCCGGGGGTGCCGGGCTGGCGGGCATACAACGACCGCGTTGCCGCTGAGCTCCGCAGGCGAGCTCAGCCAGGCGATGTCGTCGCCGTGACAATGGGAACCAGTCACCGGCCCGCGCTCGAGGCCGTCGGCGATCTCGGCCTGACGGTCGTCGAGACGGGCGTCGGCTATTCGGGCGTGTGGGCGCCGTTCCGTGTCTTTGAGAGCTGGGCCTGGCGCCACTTCCTTTCCGCGCGAAACGGCGAGACCGACGACGTCCGGTTCTTTGACGAGGTCATCCCGCGCGCCTACGAATTGGTGGACTTCCCGGCCGGTCCAGGATCGGGTGGCTTCGTCCTCTACCTCGGCCGGCTCATGGCGCGGAAGGGGCCGCACATCGCCGCCGAGGCCGCGCTCAGGGCAGGCGTGCCCCTCAAGGTCGCCGGGCAGGGCGCGCGATCGTGGAGCCGATCCCTGATCGTCTGTGCCGACGGCACCGAGCTCCGCGGCGATGTCGAGTACCTCGGGATCCTGAAGCCAGCGGAGCGGGCTGCAGTCATGGGCGACGCGATTGCGGTGCTGACGCCGACGATGTACCTCGAGCCGTTCGGCGGCGTGTCTGTCGAGGCCCAGCTGACCGGGACGCCGGCGATCGTGTCGGATTGGGGCGGGCTGACCGAGAACGTCATTGACGGCGAGACGGGCTTCCGTTGCCGGCTCCTGGCGGAGTTCGCATCGGCGATCAGTCGCGCCAGCTCGCTCGATCGTTCACGGATTCGTGAGCACGCGATCGCGACCTGGTCGACCGAGGCGATCGCCCCGCGGTTCCTCGCTTACCTTGCTCGCCTCGCCACGCTCCACGGAGAGGGCTGGTATGCCGCGGCGTAGCCTGAACCTCCGCTCGATCCAGCGCTCCGAGGCCAGCGCCAGGAGCACCGACCCAGCGGCCGCGACGATCCACTTCGCAGGATCGATGACGCCCTTCTCGGGTGCGACCAGGTCGACCACGAGCATCTGCGCGAGATACAGCCCGTAGCTGATCTGGCCGAGGCGGACCAGTGGCCGCCAGGAGAGCCAGCCGGGCCGCGCCGTGGCGACGAGCACCGCCCCTGACACCGCGGCCGCGGTGAGGCCAATCTTCAGCGAGTCTGGCTCGAGGACCGTGACCAGGGCCACGATGCCCCAGCCGGTGGCCGCAGCCAGCCGCGGCAGGCGAAGCGGCACGAATGCCAGGATGCAGCCCCACAGGATCGCGTCGGCGCGCACGTCCGGCCGGTTCCAGGTCAGCGGCCCGCCCTCGAGCGAGAGCCGGACGAGCATCGACGCCGCGATACCGACGCCGAGGACGACGAGCAGCCGCCGCTGGCCGCGAGCGATGATGAACAGGGCCGGCCAGATCGCGTAGAACATCTCCTCGACGGACAGGCTCCAGGTGCCACCGAGGAACGTCATCGGCTGCCCGAAGGAGTCAGCGATGCTCGCGCCGTATAGCAGGACGACGACGGCATCGGAGGCGAAGGCTTGGCCGTGGCCGAGGATGCCCGCCTCGATGACGCCGACCACGACGAGCAGCGCGACCAGGGCGGGCAGCAAGCGGCGCACCCGCCGGACGTAGAAGGCCCGCAGGTCGATGCGCCCGGTCCGGGCCAGCTCCTCGCGCAGCAGCCCCGTGATCAGGTAGCCCGAGAGCACGAAGAAGAGGGTCACGCCGGCGACGCCGCCGCCCTCGAGATACGGCAGGTGCAGGTGGGCGGCGAGCGTCAGGGCGATCGCGATGCCGCGCAGGCCGTCGAGCTCGGGCCGGTAGCGCTCTGCCCGAACGAGCGAGGAGTTATCCACAGCCCAATGACAGCCGAGCTGTCACGGTCCGTCCACAGCCCATTTGGTAACTCGCGGATAAGTGACTTGAGTCACAGTCGCCGCCGGCGCATGCTCTCCCGCTCGAGGGCGGTCGGAGCCCCGCCGGCAAGATGAGGGCTCCAGCGATGACGCGACGTGTCACGGAGGCCAGGATCCTGGCTGACATGGACCGTGAGATCGCCCAGGCGATCAGGAAGGCCTTCCGGCGGCTCGACGCCGTGAAGCGCGTTTCGCAACCTCGCGCCGAACCGTCGCGCCGGCCGCCCGGCTGACCGCCAGGACGTCCTCGGGCAACCGATCGGGCGGATCGATCAGGATCGCGTAGTCGACGTCGAGGATGCGCGCCAGCTCGCGGATGTAGAAGGCGTTCGGGAGCGTGACGCCCCTCTCCCAGCGACCGATCGTCGAGAGATCGACGTGCATCGCCGTCGCGAAGTCCTCCTGGCGGCCGAAGCCGCGTGCGAGCCGGAGCTCGGTGACGACGGCACCGACACGCTTCTTGTAGGTCGCCTCGTCGTCCGCCACGGGCATGACGGTAAGTCGCCTGAGCGGCGTGCCCGACGGCATGTATGCCCGGGTGAAGGCGGATGCGCCTGCCATAATTCCTAGTTGACAGATACACGTCAGTTCTGCAATATGCGCAGTCATGAGCCGACGGGGCAAGAGCCACGCGAAGGAACTGGTGCGCCGGACCACCGGGCGAGAGCCCGACGAGGTGCTCCGAGAGCTATACGTCGAGCGGCGGCACAGCCAGGAAGAGATCGCCGAGGCGCTCGGGATCCACCGGATGACGGTGGGGCTGTGGCTGCGCGAGTACGGCATCACCCGAGACGACCGTCCGGCGGTGGCGCTGTGACCCTCTACGAACGGATCCACGGCGTGCGCCTGTGCGTCGAGTGCGGTTTCCATGCCGCGATTGCCGATGGCGATCGCTGCCCCGAGTGCCTGAACGCGCTCCTGCGGGCGACCCGGCCTGCGCCCATCCGCCAGGCGGCCTGGCTCGAGCGGGCGCGGCGCCAGCCGCACGGCCTCGCCCGGGCGCTCGATCGGGGCCCGGCGTGATCCTCGCGGTCACGGCGCAGCTCGCCGACCTCGCCGCCGACCTCGTCGTCGGGCGGCCCGACGACTCGATCGTCCAGGCGACCGGCGCGTACGTACCGGCGTCGAAGCTCCCCGGGACCACCGGCCTCGTCACCCACCTCGCCCCGCCCCCCCCCC